>DAOTMJ010000011.1 GCA_035450225.1 Candidatus Hydrogenedentota bacterium | reverse complement strand
GCCGATTTGGAAATCGGCGTTACATTCCGAGACCTTCACGACTCCGAGAACACGGTACTCTCAAGTTGGTATGATTGCGATTGTGGATACGGGCACGATCACGAACAAGGGGCGGCGAGGAGATGTTCGGGGCGTCGCAATCAGGCGCGGCCGATGCTGTAATAACGGAACCCATGACCGGCGAGGACTTTGGGATTGTAGAGATTGCGCCCGTCGAAAATGACCTTTTCGCGCATGAGCGAAGCGATGCGGGCAAAATCGGGGTTGTGAAATTCGCGCCATTCGGTGGCGATGACAAGCCCGTCGGCGCCTTCGAGCACCGCGTAACTTTTGGCTCCGACCAGAATGCGGTCGCCATAGATCGCGGCCACCTTGCGATTGGCCACCGGATCGTACACGGCCGCCGAAGCCCCGCCTTCGAGCAAGGCGTCGAGCACACGCAATGCGGGGGCATGGCGGATGTCGTCGGTACGGGGTTTGAAACTGAGTCCCCAAATCGCGAAGCGCCTGCCGGTCACCGATCCGCCATAATGTCGGAAGATGCGATCAATGAACATTTGAACCTGGCGGTCGTTGACGGCCGACACGGCGTCGAGCATGTCGCAGGGGATGCCCTTGTCGCGCGCGAATGTCGCGCAGGCGACAACGTCCTTCGGCAGACACGATCCGCCAAAACCCAGCCCGGGGAACAAATAGGTCGAACCGATCCGGCTGTCGGCCATGAGTCCTTCCCGAACCTCCCCAATGTCGGCGCCGTATGCCTCGCAGATATTCGCAAGTTCGTTGATGAGCGAAATGCGCGCGGCCAAGGTGACGTTGACGGCATACTTGGTCATTTCGGCGCTGCGGACGCCCATGCAGAGGATCGGCTTTCCGGTGCGCATGAACGGCGCATAGAGTTCCTTCATGATTTCCTGCACACGGACGTCTTCGCAGCCGATGAGCACGCGGTCGGGGCGCATGAAATCGTCCACCGCCGCGCCTTCCTTGAGGAATTCCGGGTTCACGACCACGTCGAACGGCTGCGAGGTCAGGCTCGCGACGCGTTCGCGAACCTTGTCCGCCATGCCGACGGGACAGGTGCTCTTGAGCACGATGATATGGTAACCGCGCATCGCCTGCGCCACTTGTTCGGCACAGGCCATGACCTCGGACACGTCCGCGTGGCCGTCTTCAAGCGAAGGCGTGCCGACACAGATGAACACGAGCAGCGAATTTTCGACGGCCGTGTCGAAATCGGTCGTAAAACCAAGACGCTCCTCCTCGATATTGCGTTTCATCAATTCTTCGAGTCCCGGCTCATAGATCGGCAACTGGCCGGCCCGCAACGCCTGGATGCGTTCCTCGTCGCGATCCACGCAGGTCACAAAATGACCGTTTTCCGCCAGACCCGTCCCCACAACCAGACCGACATAACCCACACCGACCACCGCGATTTTCATGGATGTATTCCTCGGCAAACCTTTTCAGAAATGCGCCAGCGTATCGTTTCGCGATGCGACCCGCGCCGCGACAGACGGAACCGCCGGTTCCCGTTGGATTCCATGCTATCATGCCTTCCCGTCACGCGCAACAACTTGAGGCGTTTCAAAATGCCGGTTACTCTTTTGGCTTGGCCTTCCAGATGGTGCAGTACAACAGCATCGAAACGATGGCCGCGCCGAGCCACCAGCAATAGGCGGCATGAAAATCATGAACGACCTGCCCGTGGACGGTCATCTTGCCGGCTTGAATGAGCCGTCCGCTGACGAAGTCCTGCACGGATGCACCGATGTAACTAAAGAAACCGATAAAGCCCATGGCGGCGCCCGCCGCGCGCTTCGGGCACAAATCAATGGCAATCAATCCCCCCAGCAGCACGAGCAATCCGCCGAGGCCGAATCCAAAGAGACTCAGGCCGATATAGTGAACGAGGCGATTGTCGCGGAACAAACGCAGTTGGCCGCCGTCGGTCAGAATCCGGTAGTCCTTGCCCAGCGGCCAGCCGCCGTTTCGGATTGTCCATATCGTGCGGTCTTTTTCGGTCTGTTTGGTCAGGTCCGCATCGGCCCGCAGCGCGACATGGCGTTCGGCCAGCGCGTAGCGCAGGACCGGCGCGATGGGTCCCGCGCGGAGTTCCCCCGCCAAGTCCTCATTGAGCGTCGCCACGTAATTGGTGGGCGAAAAAAAGAGGATCAGCAGTCCCATAATTTGAATCAGCCCATATCCCAGCGTGGTGGCGCCCCGCCGCGCCTTGAAAAAGACATCGGAAATGATCCCGCTGAGCAGGGTGCCGGCGGTTTCGGAAATTTTCGCCACGAACAACAGCGTGCCGGCGCCGACCAGCGTATATCCCTTGTCTTCCTGCAAATACAGGATGCCCCAACTGTTGATACCGTACCGGGAAATATACATGGCCGCGCTCGACAGGCCCAACACCCAGATCACGGGATTTCGGATGACTTCCCATTGCACCCGACCGACCGGCGCGTTCGCCAGATGCGCATCGGGCGCGTGATCGTTCTTGTAGTCCGACACGAGGGGCAAACCGTAGGTGCGCGGGCGATCCGCCATCGTCCAGAACAGAATCGCGGCCACGACAACGCCGAGGCCTCCCGAGGCCCAAAAACCGTACCGCCAGCCGAACGAGGCGATGATGGCCGCAATGACGAGAAACGCCACAGCCTCGCCCAGTCCGTGCGATATGCTCCAGATGCCGTACCGCGTGCCGCGTTCGCGGTTGCTGAACCATTGCGACAGCGACACGCCGCACGGCGCGGATCCCATGCTCTGGAACCACCCGTTCAATCCCCACAACAGCACAAACAGCCAGAAGTAACGGTTGAATCCGAACAGGATGACCAGCACGCCGCTTCCCAGCAGGCCGGTCGAAAAAAACCGCGCGATATTGCTGCGATCGGCCAGAAAACCGTTGAAAAGTTTCCCAAACGCATAGGTCAGCAGGAGCGCCGAACCGATCCGGCCCATTTGATCCGCGTTGAGAATCCCGTCCTCGAGCATGGGTTTCTTGGCCACGGAAAAAGCCTGGCGGCACACGTAAAAGAACCCGTAGCCCAAGGTGATGGACAGAAACACGGACCAGCGGCGCCATTCGTACTCGCGGCGGATGGCCGCCTGATCCGCCATAATCGGCTGATCAGGCCGGGTCCGGTAGAAATCCAGCACCCTCCCAATGACACCCATCACGAAATCCTCCAGAACAGATGCAAACTGGACGCCGGAACCATCCGGGCCAACGCGGGGCCAATCGTACCGAAAATGCGTTGCAAACGGAAGCGGATTCGATCCGGCATTTTGGGATGCTCCATCCAGGGAAACAGTCCAAGACCGGTTTCCGGCGGATGGCCCAACCGGCGAAACTGCGTGAAATCCGCCTTGCGAAACGTCTTGCGCACGCGGCGGCTTGTCGTGAAATGTTCGAGTTGCTGCGGCTGCCAGCGCCGGAACGGCGCCCATGTGTCGGGTTCGTATGATCCGAACCGTTCGCACCACCCTTTGACGATTCCCGCCATGTTCGCATAGTTCGGAACGGACAAAAAGACAAAGCCGCCGGGCCGAAGCACGCGGCGGAATTCGCGCGCCGCGGCCACGGGTTCCGGAAAATGTTCGAAGGCGTCAATGCACAGAACCGCGTCGAATGCCTTGTTCCCGAACGGCAGGTAAACGGCATCGGCAAGCGCCAGCGGAAATCCGCCGCGCCCGGCGACCAGATCCGTGCCCGCGTATTCGCCGCCCAAGTCGCGCACGACGTCCGCCAGAAAACCGCGCCCGCAGCCCACGTCCAACACACGCCGCCCGCGCAGATCAATCCCGAGCGCGCCCCAGACCTGCATGATCAATTTCGCGTTGACGCCGTCCACGCCGCCGAACGGCGAACTCACCATGAGCGGGTTTTCCTCGTAATATCGCCGGACGGCGTTGCGCGTGTCCGCTTTTCGCTCCGGGGCATTGTGTGTTGAACCCGTCATAAGCCCCACCTTTCACGGACGACGGTGCAAGCGGGTTCGGACGGTGGACGACGGCCCCGAACTCGGACACGCATCCCGTCTGTCCCCATCAGTACCATATCGGTTTCCGCGTAAACCGGCTGCCCATATACACCGCCAAGGGCCGCGCCACGGGAAAAAGGAAATCCGCGGTCGTATGGAGGCGTCCGTATCGGACCTCGCGCAGCCACTGGACATATTTGCGCGGACTTGCAAGATCCATGAACAGGTCCCATTCGGAATAGGGGCATCCCATCAGTTTGAGGGAGTAGCCTTCGTTCCGGCAGCGGCGCCACAAGGCGCCGATCGAGTAATTGTGATGATGCAGCACCGGGGCATCGCTCGGAAACGCCATACCAAAGCCCGCCCGGACCAATTTTCGCTGAAATTGGAAATCCTCCCCCGTGGGCTGCTCGTCGAACCGGAGTCTTTCCCAAACACGGCGGGGAACCGCCGAGTTCGCGAAACTCAGCCCGCGCCCGTATCGCGATACGAATGCGCGGATTTCGCGCGTGAAATAGAAATACCCGTTGCGTTCCCACGGGAACTGGGGGAACCCGCGATCGGGATCCGGCACGGACGAACCGCAGGAAACGCCCATGCCGGGATCCTCCAGCGGACGGATCAGGTTGTCGAGCCAGTCCGTGCGCATCGGGATGGCGTCCTGCGAAAGATTCACCATAATCGGCGCGGCGGATTGCCGATAGGCAAAGTCCCGCGTCCGACCCCAATTGAACGTCTCGCGCGGTATTTCAACCAGCCGCACTGGATACCTGCGCAGAACGTCCTGGGATCCGTCGGTCGAACCGGAATCAACGGCCAGAACCTCGAAGCGCCGTGTGGTGTGCTGGGCAAACACCGCATCGAGCAGGCGGGGCAGGAGTCCGCCCGCGTCGCGAATTAGGATCGCGACACACACATCGCACGTTTCGGATGGCGCGTTCATGCCGCACACTATAACCGCCCGGACTTTCGGGAGACAAAATCCCAAGAAACAGTCCGAAGGCTTGGCTTTTTTCGCCGGCTGTAGTATACTCTTGACAAATAAGGGAACTTTTTCGCCCGCAAGGGCATTCGATAAGGAAAGAACAGGATTGTCCCGGAACAAGGACAGCCAGCGCGGTATGGCGGAACGCATGCAGAATGCGGCGGTGAAGCAATCCGAGGCGCGTTTTCGCGTAATCGGCTCGGAAACGCCCCCCTTGCGCGAATTGGGCGATGAAGCCCTCATGGCGCTGCATGCCGACGGTTCGGAAGAGGCTTTCGCCGAATTGGTCCGCCGCCATCAAAAAGGCGTTTTGAATTACATGTACCGCATGTTGCAGAACCGCCATGTGGCGGAAGAACTTACGCAGGAAGTTTTTATGGCGCTGGTCAAGAATGCCCCGAGGTACCAGCCGACCGCGAAATTCACGACCTACCTGTATGCGATTGCGTCGAATATCGTGTCCAAAGAGTGGCAACGGACGAAACGGCGACCGAAACTCTTCAGTTTTTCTTCGTTTTTGGGCAACCATTCGCATGACGAAGACGAGTTCGATCCCTTGGAGCATGTGGGCGACAAACGGACGTCGGTCTTGGAGGATTTTCAGCGCGTCGAGATTTCCGAGGCGGTAAACGCGGCGCTTAAGCATCTACCGGAGCATCAGCGCGAGGCGTTTGTCCTGTTGCGCTTTCATAATTTGCCTTACGAGGAAATCGCGCACATTACGGATACACCGGTGGGCACGGTGAAATCGCGTGTGGTGCGCGCGGAACGCGCGTTGCGTCCGCTGCTGGAAAAGTTCAGGGAATACGTGTAAGGGCGTTGCGGGATGAAATGGCATCCGGGCAAGCATGACCTGATGGCCTATGCGGAAGGCCTTGCGGATCGTCGCGGGATCCTGTCTGCCAAGGTGGGCGGGCATGTGTCCGCCTGCCCGACGTGCATGGCGGAGGTCCAGCGGATGCGGGCTTCCTTCGAGTTGCTTCGCCGTTCCGGCGAAATCGAGCCTTCCGAAGACTTTACCACGCGTGTCCTGCTTGCGGCGCGGGAGCAACGCACCGCGATTGAATCACGGCGGCAGCGCCGTTCCCGCATTCGTCCATTGGCCAAGGGTATGGCCTACGCGGCGGGCGTCCTGTTGGTGGCCATGGCCGTATTCAAGGCGGCCCTGAACGCGGCGCCGAACACGCCGTCCCACTACGCCACGGCATCGGAACCCGTGGAAGAGGCCGTACTTTCCCCCGACGCCGTCCTCCGGGCCAGCGCCGAGGTCCAAGCGCTAGCGGCGGCCGTGCAATCCGTTTCCTCCCGGCGATTCAGTCCGGTCGAAATCGAGCGCCGCCGGACCGTGCAGGCGCTGAATACCGATATCGAGGCGGCCCGAGCCGCGCTTCAGCGCAATCCCGGCTGTCTGCGCGCCAGCCGGGTCATGGACGCCAATCTCCAGCGTCAAGCGCAGGCGTTGCGCGCGCTATATCTTCAAAGCAGCCTGTGATGGTTCGAGAAAGCCGGGGGAGGTCCTTCCGAGGGAAAAGAACAGATGGCGGCGTGTTCATGACGTGTCGAAAAACCGATAGACAAACGGCAGGCCTTTCATGGCGCCTCGTCTGCCTGCTTGTGGTCTCCGGCTTGTCCGTCGCCGGCAACGCCGCGGCGCAGGGCAATCTGATGGACCGCGTGGGATCGGTGTTCGACGGCGTTGCCCGCGGCCTCGATTTTGTCGGGCGGAAAACTCAGGATCTGCTGGGGCCGGGGTTGGGCTTCGGCCATGGCGAAGAGGGCGGCTTCGTCGAATCGCGCGAGTTTGAAGAGCGCTACCCGGTTGCAGGCGGCGTCCATGTGTCGGTGTCGAATGCGTTTGGCGGCATCCGCGTGGCCACATGGGATAATCAGGTGGTCCAGATTGTGGCGCGCATCGCCGTTCGCGCGGAAACCACCGCCCTTGCCCGTGAACTGCTCCAAGGCATTTCAATCAATGTAATCGCGGCCACGAACCGTATCGAAGCCGAAACGGCTTTTCCAAATCCGCGATCGGACATGGGCAAACTGACCTATGAGGTCAACTACGAACTCCTTGTTCCCAAAGACGCCCAGGTGACGGCCCGCAACGATTTTGGCGATACCCATATCGCCGGCGTCGGCGGCGCGATCGTCTTGGACGTCCGTTACGGCGCCGTGGAACTGCGCGACATCATGGGCCGCGCCGAAGTACGCGCGCGCGGTGAATTTCCGGTCGAAGTCCGGAATCTGCACCAAGGCGGCATTTTCGATCTACACGGTGCGCGGGCCGTGTTTCGTAACGTGGCCGGCTCGCTCAAGGCCGCCAATTTCCGGGGCGGCATCGAACTATACGAAGTGCCGGAAGGCGCTGAAGCGGATATCGCCTGCGAAAGCGGATCGATTACGTTCTGGATACCGAAGGACAAATCGCCGCCGTTCAGCGCCACGGCCCTGTTTGGCGACGTGCAGTCCGATATTCCCCTTTCACGGGCCGCGGAGCAGGGATTCGTAAGCGCGCGATCGAACGACGCGGAAGAGCCGGTTCGCATTGCCTTGCGAACGTCGTTTGGGGACATCGCCATCAAAAAAACGGATTCGACATCCGGCACGACTTCCGATGCCGTCGCCGCCACAACCTCCGGACAGCCTTTCAAGGAGGTTCTGACGCTGGCGGAAACCATCCCGGACGACGGAAAAGTGATTGTCGAAAGCATGGCGGGCGATGTCCGCATCGTCGGCGCCGATGCATCCGGATTGCGGGCGACGGCCACCAAATATGTCCGGGTCCAATCGCAGCCCAATGTGCGCGCCGCCCTTCAGGCGCTCGACGTTCGCGCCACGCGCGGGGAAGGCGGCGCCATTTCCATCCGCACCGGCGCAACCGACAACATGGCCGCACTCGGATGCACGGTCTATCGCGTTGACCTCACGATCGAATGCCCGCGAGGCGCTTCCCTGCAAGTCCAGGCCCAAGACGGCCACACCAGCGTCGAAGGGCTGGGCGGTACGGTGTCCGTCGTTCAAAATGCCGGCGCCGTTGCCGTCGAACACGTCAAGGGCGCGATCAGCCTGGCCAACCGAAAAGGCGACATCCGGGTGAGCGCGTGCGCAGGTCCCGTGGAGGCTTCCGCATCCTATGGCGAAATCGCCTTGAAAGACGTGTATGGAAAAACAACGGTCGAGGCGTCGCAAGCCCGAACGACCATCGAATCGCCGCATGGGGAAATCGTAGTGCGCGCGAAAGGCGGAGATGTACGGGTGTTGTCGCTCGATACCGTTCCCGGAAACTACGATATCCGCGCCGAACAGGGCAGCATCGGCATTCTTCTCCCGCCGGGAACCGATGCCGCCATCGCCGCCACGGCCGAAAACGGATCCGTTCATTCGGGCATCCCCCTGACGGGCAGCATCCGCAAGGATTTTCAGGAATTTGTCAAGGTGGGATCGGGACCCTTTCGGATAACGCTCCAAACCAAAAACGGCGATATCGCGATCAATTGAAGGGGCGGTTGCAGGCGGCTCTTTCGCTGAGGACGAAGGGGATACGGGGGATGAAATAGACTGCTGTCCGGTTCCATGTCATCCATCAGGCTTGCCGGTGCGGGCCGGCCGGTTCTTCCCCGGTTTCCGGGCCGTACAACAATTCCGGCAATCGTTCCACGAATGCGCGAATCTCGTCGCGAACCCGGCGGTAATGTTCAAGGGCTTCCTCGTCGCTCGCGGCGTATTGCGCCAGCGCGACAGGATCCTCGAAACGCGCATGCAGCCGACGCGGGCCGCCGGGAAACGTTGGACACCGCTCGTCCGCGTTTTCGCACACGGTAATCACGCAATCAAAACGGGCATGACCCAAATCCTGAATCCGCTTTGAACGGTAGGCTGAAATGTCCACGCCCGCCTCAAGCATCACACGCACGGCCACACGGTTGAGCCCGTATGCCGAAATACCCGCCGAATAAGCCTCGATACAGCGATGTTGCAAGTGGCGCGTCCATCCTTCGGCCATTTGGCTCCGGCAAGAATTGCCGCTGCAGATAAACAGAACCCGTTTCGGAGCCGACATCGTCATGGTTTCCTTTTCATCGTTCCACAATAACAAAATTGCGCCGGATGCACAATGGCAAAGGCATCGCGGAGGCGTCGCAATCACAAGTCCACGGAAGCGGTACAGGCCGCCCAAATTTTTACTTGAAAACTGAATATATATTCAGTATACTTGGGTTGTCTTTGGGAGGGCTGAACCATGAAGACGAACGAGTTGATTCGATATGCGGTGCCGGTCGAAATCCTGGATATCTGGCGGCAAACGGAAAGCGAGGACTTGCTGCCGCTGCAGGAGATGGCTATCAAACAGTACGGGCTGTTCGGGGCGGAAAATCTGCTGATCCAGGCGCCGACGAGTTCGGGCAAGACGTTCGTGGGCGAGATGGCGGCGGTGCAGGCGGCGTTGAGCCGGAAACGGGCGGTATACCTCGTGCCGCTGAAGGCGCTGGCGGAGGAGAAATACCGGGAGTTTCGCGCGAAATACGAGCCGTACGGATTCAAGGTCATCGTTTCGACGCGGGATCGCCGGGAATTCGACACGCAACTCGAGCAGGGCGAATTCCAGATCGCGGTGGTCGTATATGAAAAACTCTCGCAATTGCTTGTGCGGCGTCCGGAGCAGTGCGGCGAATTGGGATTGGTCGTCGCGGACGAACTCGAATTGCTGTCCGATCCGGAACGCGGAGCGCTGGTCGAGATCCTGCTGACGCGGCTGCTCCAGGCCGGCACGCGGATAATCGGGTTGTCCGCGGTCATTGGCCGCGCCGGGGAATTGGCCGAATGGCTGCGCGCGCGGCTGCTGTATTACGAGCGGCGACCGGTTGAGTTGCGCTACGGCGTTCTCCACAAGGGCGTCTTTCAATACCGTACGCACAACGACCGCCAGAACGGCGAGGAGGAACTGGTCAACATCGTCGGACAGGCCACATGGGACGTGCTGGCCGAAAACGTGCGGATGCTGGCCGAACGCGGCGAATCGTGCCTGGTGTTCGTGAAGGCGAAACACGAGTCGCGCCGCGCCGCCGAGGTGCTGTCGCGCCGGCTGTCGCTGCCCGCAGCGCGGGACACGATCGAGGCGCTGCGGGATCTCGAATCCACGCGCTCGCGCAACGGACTGCTCGACACCTGCGCGAACGGCGTCGCTTTCCACAACGCCGACTTGTCCCCCGAAGAGCGCCAGGCGGTCGAAGCAGGATTCCGCGCGGGCGAAATCAAGGTCATCGTCTCGACGGGCACGCTGGCCGCCGGCATGAACCTTCCCGCGCAAAATGTGTTCATCTCCGCGGAAAAATGGCAGTACGACGACCGGATCAACATGCCGTGGAAAACGCCGATCCTGCGGGGCGAATACGAGAACATGGGCGGGCGCGCGGGCCGCTACGGCGCGGGGCACGCCTTCGGGCGATCCATCCTGATTGCTCTGACGCCCTTCGACCGCGAGAGCCTGTGGCGACGCTACGTCGAGGGCGAACGCGAACCGATCGAGCCGCGTCTGGCCAAGGACTCGCTCGAAAACCATATCCTGCGCCTGGTGGCCGCGCGTTTTTGCCGCACCGATTCCGAACTGCGGCAGTTTCTCGAAGGCACGCTCACCGCGCACTGGGTATGGCGCAAGACGCTGTCGCCGGACGAAATCGCATGCCGCATCCGCACCGCCAAGAACCGCGCGGCGGATGCCGGCGCCATCCTGAGCGATCCGGATCGCGGCCGCCTCGAACCCACGCCGTTCGGGCTGGCCGTGGCCTCGACCGGCATCCTGATCGAAACCGGGCGCGACCTCGAACATTGGATTCTCGAATCGCAGCGGCGGGTCTGGAGCGACATTGATCTTCTGCTGGCCGCCGCCATGACGCGCGACGGGCGGAGCCTCGCGATGGCGTTGACGGCCCAGGAATACGAACACGCGGATTACATCGGCCAACTCAAGCATATGACCGAAATGGACGATATCGCCGCCGACGTGCCGATGAATCGGCTGCGCCACGGTTCACCGATGCCGTTTTTCGATGAAATGCGGGCGGTCAAAACGGCGTTGGTCCTGGCGGACTGGATCGATCATGCCGCCGTCGCCGATATCGAGGACCGTTACCGGGTCATGGCGGGCCAGATTCTTGCCGCCGCCGATCAAATCGCGTGGCTGATTGACGCAGCGGCCGCCATCGCCACGGCCATGGGCGCTTCCGAAACCTTCATCGAACGCGTTGCGGCGCTGGCGAAACGGGTTCAGCACGGCCTGCGGGACGAGGCGCTTCCCTTGGCGCAACTCGCCTTCCCCGGGCTGAACCGTTCCGCCCTGATTGCCCTGACCTCGCGCGGCCTCGACACGCCGGAGGCGCTGGCCCGCGTCGCGCCGGAAACGCTGCAAGGCTGGCTGCCCGCGCACACGGCGCGATTACTGAAGGAATGGGCGATCGGGGCGTCCGGCGGAAAATCCGGCCAACCGGCGGCGTCCCGCGAACCCGTGCTTGTCATAGATGATCGCCACCCGGCCGAAATCCTGCTCGACGGCATCCATATCCGCTTGCAGGAAAAACAGTACCGGCTGATCCGCGTCCTTGCGACGGCGCCCGGCGAGTGCATCCCGTACGACACCGTGTACAAAAAAGTTTGGGGCGACACCATCGTCAACGAATCGCAAATGAGTTTTCAGAAGCGGAAACTGCTGTCGCGCATCGCCGAACACCTGCCGGATCGTTCCGAACTCGTGATGACCGTGCCCAAGCGCGGATTCGTCCTCGCATTGCCGCCCGAAGACGTCCTGTTGCGCACCCGCGCGGTCCCTTCAATGATATAGATAGGGAACACCACACGCGCAGGGCGAGCGGCTTTTCCGTCGCGCTGTCAGAAAAGCGATTCCTGATCGGCATCGCGGGGCGTAAGGCCGAAATGCCGGTACGCACGCGGCGTGGCGACCCGGCCCTGCTGCGTGCGCTTGAGGAAGCCGATTTGAATGAGGTACGGCTCGTGGACCTCTTCGAGCGTCTGGGGTTCTTCGCCCACGGAGACCGCCAGCGACGACAATCCGACGGGACCACCGGCGAACTTGTCTATGATCGCATGGAGAATATGGCGATCCATATCGTCGAGGCCGAGGTCGTCAATGCGGAGAAGTTCGAGCGCGCGCCGGGCCATGTCCCGCGTGACGGTGCCATCGCCCTTGACCTGCGCATAGTCGCGAACGCGGCGGAACAGCCGGTTGGCGATGCGCGCCGTGCCGCGCGAACGCGCCGCGATTTCAAGCGCGCCCTCGGACTCGATGGCGGTATTGAAGATGCGCGCCGAACGCATCACGATGCATTCGAGCTCTTCGGGACTGTAGAACTCGAGCCGGCACGTGTCGCCGAATCGCGCGCGCAACGGCGGCGTGAGGAGTCCGGCCCGCGTGGTCGCGCCGATCAGCGTGAAGGGTTTCAGGCCGATCTTGAGAGATCGGGCTGTCGGCCCCTTGCCGAGCATGATGTCCACCTCGAAATCCTCCATCGCCGAGTACAGCGTTTCTTCGACGGCATGGTTGAGCCGGTGGATCTCGTCAATGAACAGGATATCGTGTTCTTCGAGGCTGGTCAGAATGGCCGAAAGGTCGGCCTGCCGCTCGATGACAGGGCCGGAAGACGACTTGATGTCCACGCCCATTTCATTGGCGAGGATGCGCGCAAGCGTCGTCTTGCCCAGGCCCGGCGGTCCGCAGAGCAGCAGATGATCGAGCGGTTCGCCGCGTTGCCTGGACGCCTGAATCGAGATGCGCAGTTTTTCCTTGATGGCCTCCTGCCCGGGGAAATCCTCGAGCCGCTTCGGCCGGATCTGATCGTCGAAGACCTGATCGTCGTCGAACGGCTTCGGGTTGATGATTTCATC
The DNA here is from genome assembly GCA_035450225.1 of Candidatus Hydrogenedentota bacterium. NCBI lineage: Bacteria > Pseudomonadati > Candidatus Hydrogenedentota > Candidatus Hydrogenedentota bacterium. The sequence goes on along the minus strand of DAOTMJ010000011.1, from coordinate 105,326 downwards.
AATGGGCATGGCGCGACCTGTGGGATTGGATGGGGGCAGGCATGGGACCGATCAGACCGATCGGACGGGTCGGGCAACGCGCACAAACCGCGTCCCTTTTCCGGACGCCGGGATCCGCGTTTCGCCTTGTAGACCCTGTATGTTCCATACGTCCCATGTGTCCTGTCGCGCCTGGTTATACCCGCGCGAGACTGCGCAGCGCGGCCTTGGCCAGTTCCTCGACGGCCGCGTCCGCGCCGAGTTGTTTACGGGCGGTGGCCGCGGCTTTCCGGGCCTCGCCCAGCGTACAGCCCAGCGCGCACAACGCCGCGATCACGTCGTCCGACTCCGGCTGGCCGCCTTCGGCCTGTTCGCCGAGGATCGCGCTGAGTTCGGCATCTTCGCCCATCCGCGTCTTCAATTCAAGCACGACGCGTTGGGCGGTTTTCTTGCCGACGCCGTTTACCCGGGTAAACGCTTTGACATCGCTTTCAAGCACGGCCCGCCGAAATTCCGCAACACTCATCGCCGAGAGAATCGTGAGCGCCATCCTCGGTCCGACGCCCGTAATGCCCAACAGCGTGCGAAACACCCCGCGTTCGTCCTCGCTCAGAAATCCGAAGATCTGAAACGCGTCCTCGCGGATGTGGCAATGCGTCAGCAGCGTCGCTTCCTGCTGGATCGCCAGCTTGCGCGCGACGCCGTCCGGAACGCTGATTTCATACCCGACGCCGTTGACGTCGAGTTCGATGTGCTCCGCCGTCTTGTGCGCGACCGTGCCCCGCAGAAACGCGAACATGATTCCGTTTATTCCTCTTTGTAGGACAACGTGAAGCCTTTGCCCGTGACGACACATTCGTCCACCACCGGAACCTCGCCCGATTCCGGCAAGACGATCCTCATCGTCGTCGCGGATACTATATCACGATGGATATCCACACCCGGCATCACGCGAACGAGTTCCATGCCGCGTTCGGTCAGGCGAAACACGCCGACCGTTGTCACATAGAACACCTTCTTGCCATGTTTCAAGGCCTGCCGGCCGCTGAATGTGATTTCCGACACCTTTTCGATGAACTTACAGGGACCGGGCTGCCTGATCCGGAGTTTGCCGCCGTCAATCGCGATCTCGGATCGCGTCATCCACGCCGTCACGAAAATGATTGTTCTGGCGCCCGTCGTAATGTCAATGAATCCGCCTGGCCCGACGTAGTTCCTCGGATCGTCGCCGCGCCTGGACACGTTGACGTTGCCCTCGCTGTCCGCCTCGACCACGCCCAACATGGTCACGTCGAGCCTGGATGCAATGATTCTAAAGATTTCCGGCGTCGAAACCATCTGACGCGGGCAGGCGGCCGCTCCAAAAAACACGCCGGGCGCCGGCAAGCCGCCGATGACGCCGCTCTCGGTAAACACGGTTACTTCTTTCAACAATCCCGCCTCGTGGAGCATGCGGCATGCCTCCTCGGGCAAACCGACACCGATGTTCACATACGACCCTTTCTTGACGTTCTCCGCGAACACCGTTGCCGCGAGCCGTGCCAGCACATTGTCAATTTCGCTGCGGACCGGCGTGATTTTCAGGAAGGCGTTGATAAAGCGGAGGCGTTCGATGGCCTCGTCAATCGGCATGTCGCTGTGGGTCGTGAGCATCGGCCAGTACTTGCGGTGCTTGATCGAAACCGCCTGCTCGCAGCGGGGATCCACCACGATGGCGTCCACGTCCCGCGAGGGAATGATCAAATCGCCTTCGGGACCGTCCACGACGCGTCCGACATTCACGATGACCCGGCCGCCGTTGCGGCGCGCCGCGCGGACCACATCGAAACTCTCGCCGATGATCGAGGCGTTGCGCAGATACACGTTTCCCTCGCGGTCCGCGGATGGCGCACCGAACATGGCCACCGTGATTTTCGGCGCCCGGTAGCGCAGCATGTCGCCTTCGACCGAGATCAACTGTTCGGCGTTCGGATCGAAGATGTGCGAGCCGGGGCCGACGCGCGGGTCCAGAAACGTGCCCACGCCGGTCGGCGTCACGATCGAATCCTCGCCACGGCCCTGCGCCTCTATCAGAAACGCCACGACCCCCTGCGGCAGGCATTGAATCTCGCATTTCCCCTTTGCCGCGAGGCGAAGAATCGCCTTGAAGGTTTCCTGATGGCCGGCGATGTGCCGCGTGCAAAGCCCTTCGAGCCCGAGTTCCTCCATGCTGCCGGGCACTTTGCCCCGGCCGCCCTGCCCCCCCGAGCAGAGGAGCGTCAATCCGGCCGGGTGGCCCGTCTGCTCGTAGACTTCGCGGATGGCCCAATAGAGTATCGCCGCGCGCTGGTTGCCCGCGATGCCCGACGTCGCGATGACGTCGCCGTCGCGGATTAGGGCGACCGCGTCGCGGGCGCTCATGAATTTGTTGTTGCCATCGGCGGAATAACGGTAGCGCGTGTCGCGCTTGGCCCAGGTGAGCCTCCATCGAATCAGATGCTGGGCCAAATAGGCTTTCGTGACGATATTCATGCCGCGTACTTCCTCAACGGCCCGCGGCCCACCGGCCCCGGGGTTAGACTCCCTCGTTGTGTAGTGCAAAATTCCGCGGCCCACCGGCCGGGAAGGATTACCGCTGCAAGGCCGTCCCGTACTGGCGCTTGTAATACGCGAGGTACTCGCCGGTCTTGATGGGGCGCCACCACCATTCGTTCTCCCGGTACCAGCGCACCGTGAGCGCGACGCCCTCGTCCCAGTCCATTTTTGGACTCCACCCAAGCGCCTTCAGTTTCGCGGCGTCAATCGAATAGCGCTTGTCGTGGCCGGGACGGTCGGGAACCAGCCGGATCAGGTCTTCGCCGCGCCCCGTCAACTCGAGGATCCGGCGCGTCAGTTCAATGTTTTCGCGTTCGTTGCCCCCGGCGATGTTGTAGATTTCCCCCGGTTTGCCGTGCCGGAGCGCGCAGTCTATCCCGCTGCAATGATCCCGCACATACAGCCAGTCGCGCACGTTGTGTTCGCCGCCCTTGTACAACGGAAGCGGCAGCCCGTCAATCGCGTTGGTGGCGAAAAGCGGCAGGACCTTTTCGGGATACTGATGCGATCCGTAGGTGTTCGACCCGCGCGTAATCACGACCGGCGTGCCGAACGTGTGGAAATACGACCGGCCGATCAGTTCCCCGCCGGCCTTGCTCGCCGCATACGGGTTGCGCGGATTGATTGGATCGCTTTCCTTGAAGGAGCCCTCCGAAATGCTCCCGTACACCTCGTCGGTCGAAACGAGCAGCACCCGCGCCATGCCCAGCGATTTCGCGGCCTCGACGATGTTGTACACGCCCCGGACGTCCGTGTCTATGAATTCCGACGCGCCCGCGATGCTGCGATCCACATGGGTCTCGGCGGCGAAATTGACCACCGCGTCGCAGCCTTCCATGGCCTGCCGGACGGCTGCCGCATCGGCGATGTCGCCCTTTACGAACGAATATCGCGACTCGTCAATCCCCTTGAGGTTTTCAGGGTTGCCTGCATAGGTCAGCTTGTCGAAATTCACGATGCGGACATCGGGATAGGTGTCCAGTTGATATTTGACGAAATGCGAACCGATAAATCCGGCTCCACCCGTGACCATTATCCGCTTCATGCCGTTCGGCGCCTCTTTTCACCAAGGTCGATCGCGGGACAGGCTGGACAGCCTGTCCCACGCTTCAAGTATAGCCAAGCGCCCGGAAATTTGTCTAACCCGCCGGCAGGAATCCTGAATCCATCCGCACATGAAAAAACGCATGACCGGGAAACCCGGCCATGCGTCTATTTGATTATCGGAGTTGGGACTGTGAAATCAGCTGCTTATGACCGCGCCGATCACCGTCGCCATACCCGGATTGAGCGGTTGCGCGCCCGGATACTTGATGAACTCGACATGACCGTCGAGATACAGCACGTTGCAGCCGCCCGGAACGTGGTTGAAGTACTTGATGGCCTTGCCCTGGCCGAACGCATCCAGCATCGTGAAGATGATGCTCTGCGCCTGGGCCGTCGCCGCCGGATTGTTGATGTCGGTGATCGTGAAGCGCTCGATGCCTTCGCGCAGGCGATACATCGTATTGCCGCCGCCGTTGCCTTCGCCCATGAACGGCGCCGTCATCGAACTTTCGAGTTTGAAGTGCAGGTCAACATCGGAAATCTCGATGGCCTTCGCGGAAATCTGTTCCGCCGGAGCCCCTGCCACAGGCAAGGCGGCCTCCACCAGCGCATTGAAGAAACCGGCGAACTGCGCCGGAACATCCACGTCGCCCACGTCGGGCGGGAGTTCGCCGAAGCCGCCCAGATTCACCGCGCTGAGCTGCACGATGCCGTTGTCGGTGGCTTGGTCCGAAAGACGGTCGAAGAGCCAGCCAAAATAGGCGTAGCTCATGGCCGTATCATCCTTGCGGCCCCATGCGTCACGGCTGACTTCGTCATCGCCAAATCCGCCCGTGAAGTTGAACCGTTCTCCAACCGCGCCATGATAGCGAAGGTCGTCCACCTTGGCTTCGGAATCCGAAGGACAACGGTAGATGTTCGGATCCGTCAGGTATTCCGGGAAAATGGCGTCGTTGCGGGGCATCAACGCAAATTTGGTCTTCAAAGATCCATCCAAATACCTTGCGTCGAATTGCAGCGTGGGCCACTTCTGCGACGGGGATTCATTCGAGTACATCTTGAGAATGACGCCCCACTGCTTCAGGTTGTTCTGGCAGCTCGACCGGCGGGCCGATTCGCGGGCACGGGCCAGCGCCGGCAGCAAGATCGCCGCCAGAATGCCGATGATGGCGATTACCACCAACAGCTCGATCAGGGTAAAACCTTTCTTACGCATATGAATTCTCCTTGTGTTGCCCGGCCGTTTGCGTTTCCGGCGCCGCACGCGCCGAAACAACGACCGGTTCCTGTTCCTAGTTTACCATATCCCGGCCCGCTTGATCATCTGTTGCGATGCCGCCATGTAAACCGTTGCCTCTTGCTTGCGCCATACCACATGTCCGTCTTTCCGGCACGTCACCGGTGACAATTGAGTCTATCATTCCCCGGGGCATTTGTCAAGAAGTTTTTTTCATGGCTGTCAATTACCATGAAGAAAAATGGAAATAATCCACAGCCATCCCATAGAGATTTGAAAGAGGGCTGACTCGGGGTCAAGATTCTCCATGTCAGGAACACCGCTGCGGCACGGCCGCGGCGAGGGAGAAGATTGCCATGAAATCAGCCCGGTCAAAGTTTAGCACATTGCAGCAGATATGCACCTACATCCCCGGCCACCTGGTGGCGAAGCAGGCGCGCAAGTACGGAGTGGACGAGCAGGCGCGCACCTTCAGTCCGTGGAGCCATATCGTCGCATTGCTCTACGCACAACTTTCTCACGCGATAGGATTGAATAACGTCTGCGACGGCATGCGCATGCACGTGAGCAAGTTGTTCGCCATCCGAGGCGCAACGCCGCCCGCCCGCAACACGCTGTCGCACGCCAATAAGATTCGATCGGCGCAAATGGCCGAGGACTTGTTCTGGGCCGTGCTTGAACACCTCATGGCAACGATGCCGTCGTTCGGCGGCAAGACGTACCGGGGATTTCCCCGGCGTTTCAAACGCATGATTCACGTGGTCGACTCCAGCACTATTCAGTTGATCGCGAACTGCATGGACTGGGCTAAACACCGGCGCAAAAAGGCTGCGGCGAAATTGCACCTGCGTCTGAATCTCCAGAGTTTCCTTCCCAAGTTCGCCATCGTCGACACGGCCGGCCACAACGACAACAAACGCGCGCGCGAACTCTGCGCGGACATCGGCGCCGGCGAAATCGTGTTGTTCGACAAGGCGTACGTGGATTTTGAGCACCTGTACGACTTGGACGCGCGCGGCGTGTCGTGGGTGACGCGCGCGAAGGACAACCTGCAATATCGTTGCGTCAAGCGCCGTATCCGGCGTGCGCAAGGCCGCATCCTGCGCGATGATGAAATCGTATTGCGCACGCCCGCGACGCGCCAACACTATCCCAAGCGCCTGCGTTTGGTGCACGCCATCGTAGAGCGCGATGGCAAGGACGTCGAAATGGTATTCATCACCAACAACTTCGAGTGGGCGCCGGAGACGGTTGCGGACTTGTACAAACACCGTTGGGGTATCGAAGCCTTTTTCAAACAGATCAAGCAGACGCTCCAGTTGTGCGACTTCCAGGGCCACAGCAAGAATGCTATTCAGTGGCAAGTCTGGATGGCGCTGCTGGTCTATGTGTTGCTTCGTTTCGTGGCACATCTCAGCCAGTGGCCGCATAGTTTCACCCGGCTGTTCGGCTTGGTGCGCGCCTGCCTGTGGACGCGCCGCGATCTACTCGTTACCCTGCAGAGCTATGGGACAGCAGGTGGCGACTTCCGCTTGCTTGCCGCACCCCAGCAAGCGTATTTGCCCGGATTTGCATCGGGATAGTTGGGTGCGTCCCGTAGTCTATGGGACAGCACGTGACGGTTTCACGGGCACAAAGCCAAAAACAGTTCATAATTCACAATCGACAATTCCAGGTTGACACGGTGGCGAAGGCTGCCCTATAACGACTTACGAAAAGAGTGCGGGCTTTTCTGAAGCCCTATGGGATGTCTGTGGAAATAATCATTATTTTTAGGCGCTTGACAGAAATGAAATTCGGAATGTATACTGTTATCGTGTATGGTAACCGATTACTTTATTGGGGTTGTATCCCGGAATCAAGGCCCTGTAGCCGATGATCCGCGGGCTGGTAAACGTAATTCGATCGATATAATCTGACCGTGGAGTTAGAATAAATGGGTGCTCGCAAGGACAAACAGGGGGATGCCGCATTGAATCGCGAACCGGATCGCGAGTGGACCATTTACGATATCGCACGCGAGGCCGGGGTATCGGCCAAGACGGTCAGCCGCGTATTGAACCAGAAAGACGGGGTCAGCAAAGAAACGCGCGAGCGGATCCTGTCCATCATGCGCGCCGTGGACTACCACGCCAACATCGGGGCGCGGGGTCTGCGCGGCAAGATGCGGGGCTGCATCGGCCTGACGGTGGCCGCACCCTTGAGCGAGGTGCCCGTGAGCCAGGGATTGTTTCTCTGGCTTTTCGACGAGTTGTACCGGACGTTCGGCGTTCGCGGGGAATACCTCTGCTTCGATTTGAATCCCTATTTCGGCGGAACGACCACGGATTACGCGCGGGGCATCTGGGAAAAATTGTACAAGGCGTGCATCGTCGTCGGCCCGTTGCCGTACAACGACAGGGCCATCCACCGCGTGCATCGCAGCGGCATGCCGTATGTGGCGTTTGGCCGGCTGGACAGTCTTCCGGACTGCAGTTGCGCCACGGTGGATTACGAGGAGGGCGTGCGGGTCAGCACGCGGTTTCTGATTGATCGCGGCCATCGGCGCATCGCCATGCTTCGGGCGCTGACCGGTTTTCAACCGGGCGTGGAGCGGTTCCGGGGCTATGCCAAGGCGCTCGAGGAAGCCGGCATTCCCGTGGATGAACGGTTGGTCCGTTCGGCGACTTTCGGCGCGCGCAGCATCGCCGACGAGGTGTACCGGCTGCTGGCCGACACCGGCGTGACGGCGTTGATTGACTGCAGCGCCACGGAAGACGCCACGGCGCTGCGGGAAGGCGCGCGCCGTGCGGGACGCGTGCCCGGCAAGGATTTCGAGATTGTGGCATGGACCTACGCGGACAACGCCGCCGTGTTGCGCGAGGCGAGCGCCCATGTTTGGCTGCCCGTTCGCGAGGCGGCCGCCGAGGGCATCGAGCGGCTGGCCGCATGGATCCGCGGAGAGGATCCCGGACCTTTCCAAATCGTCCGTCGGCCCGTGTTGCACGAAATCGTCGAGAACGGCGAAGTCCCCAAGCCGAAACGCCTGTTCGAGTTGCTTGCCTGACGCCGCCGGTTGCCTCTCTGCCGGCCGCCATTCCGCCCCGCGAAATGCGGCGGCGGCGGCCATGAAAGGCGTCGCGCTGCGCGAGCGATGCGCAAAGTTGATTCTCCGGCCCAAAATTCGGTATAGTACTTTTTCTTGACAAGCATGCGCGGATTGCGCGCAGGGTGGATTGCGCCCGATGGGCATGCGGAAAATCGTTTTGCACGGATAACGAAAAGGGTTGGTATGAGCAAGTATACAGGACCAAAACACAAGTTGTGCCGCCGGTTGGGTTCGTGTTTGTGGGGCAGCCCGAAATGCCCTTCGATCAAACGTCCGTTTGCCCCCGGGCAGCACGGGCAGTCGGGACGCCGCAAGATGTCGGTTTACGGCCAGCAGTTGCTGGACAAGCAGAAAATCCGGCTGCATTACGGACTGCTCGAACGCCAGATGCGCAAGACGTTCGCGCTTGCGCAACGCATGGGCGGCGTTACGGGCACGAATCTGCTGATGCTGCTCGAGTCCCGGCTGGATTGCGTGTTGTACCGGATGGGTTTCGCGCCGACGATTCCGGCCGCCCGCCAAATCGTCGTGCATGGCCATGTGCTCGTGAACGGCAAAAGGGTGGATCGTCCGTCGTTTCAGGTCAAGCCGGGCATGACCGTCAGCATCCGCGAACGCAGCCGGAAGATGCCCATGATCGCGGAAGGCGCCGAATCCATTCCGGCCGCCTTGCCGGAATATCTCGAACGGTCTCCGAGATCGTTCGAAGGCAAGATGATCGCAACCCCGAATCTCGAAACCATCCCGTTCAAGGCGGAAACCGCCGGCGTGATTGGTTTCTATTCGCGCTGAACCCCGATTGATTCGTCGAGGCGGGCCGTGCATGCGGCTCGCCTTTTTTATTGCAACGAGTATCAGAAGCCGTTAACCGGTTGCCCGGAGTTGTCGTATGTCCGTCGGTTTGCCCCCTCTCGCGGTGACGCAAGCGGTGTGTTCGGCCTTTGCCGAAGGCGCGCGCGTGACCGAAGTTGTCGGCCCGTGGGGATCGGCCAAAACGATCGTGGCCCTGCAAACGGCGCGCGCGCTCGATCGATCGCTCTTGATCGTTTCACGGGGTCGAGCGGAAGCGGAAGGCGTTTTCGAGGACCTTTGCACCTTCGCGGGCGAATCATCGAGCGCCTTGTTTCCCGCGTGGGAAGTCCTGCCGTCGGACGTCATGCCGCCCGCGGACGACATCATGGCCGAACGGATGAACACGCTCGAACGCATGGCTGCGGCGTCGAAGGCCGGAAAGCCCCTTCACGTGGCGTTGCCGCTCGATGCCCTCCTGCAATATGTGCCGCGCGCGGATCGTCTTTTCGAGCCAAGCCTTCGCCTGCGGGTAGGCGAGGAGCACGACCTTGAGGAGTTGATAGGCAAACTCGTGCGGCTCGGATACCGCCGCGAGTTGATGGTCGAGCAGCGCGGCGAAATCAGCGTGCGCGGCGGCATCCTCGATCTCTTCCCCATTTCGAGCGAACTGCCGTATCGCGTTGAATTCTTCGGCGATACCATCGAGTCCATCCGACGCTTCGAGCCGGAAACGCAGCGCAGCGTGGAATCCGTCCAGGAGGCGTTCATTCTGCCACGATCGGAAAAGGACTTGCTCGAAGCCCATGCGGATGGATCCGGTGCGATCGTGCCGATCACGGCCTATCTGCCGGACAACGCGCTGATTGTCCTCGATGAGCCGCTGGCGCTGGCCGAAGAGGCAAACGCGATCAGACGCCAGGTTGCCGGGAATCGTTTTTTCATGTCGTGGGACGATGCCCTCAAGCATCTGGATTCTTTCGCGCGCCTGTCATTGGCACAGCTTGCGCACGATCGCGTGTCTTCGAGCCGCCGGATTACGGCCACGATGCACGCCGTTTCGGGGTGGACAGGCAACATGGCCGGTTTCTGGCGTCAATTGACGGAATGGGACAAGGCCGGTTACCGGGTTGTCCTGATTGGACACACGCCGGGCGAACGCAAGCGGCTGCTTGAACTGCTTGAGGGGCAGGGGTATCGGCCAGGGCATGACCGGTTCGATCTGCGCGTCGAATTGGGCCGGCTGCATGCGGGATTTGCGTCCACCAGCGACCGCCTTGCCGTCCTCAGCGAACGCGAAATATTCGGGCGGCATTACGTCCGGCGCGTGCGGCGGCGTTTCGAGGCCGGCGAATCCATCACGGCGTTCAGCGATTTGCGCACCGGAGATTACGTCGTTCACGAAATACACGGCATCGGACGCTATGAAGGACTCCGTCGTTTCGAGGGCAAGACAGGCGATTTCCTCGCCGTGCGCTACACGGGCGGCGACATGCTGTACGTTCCCGCGACGCGCGTGGACCTCGTGCAGAAGTATATCGGGGACGAAAACATTGCGCCGAAACTCGACCGAATCGGCGGCGCTACGTGGGCGCGCACCAAGAAGCGCATTCGGAAGGCCGTTCACGACATGACGGCGGAATTGGTCAAACTCTATGCCGCCCGCGCTTCCGAGGAAGGCTTCGCTTTTTCGGAGGACACACCGTGGCAGCGGGAGTTTGAAGACTCGTTTGAATACGACGAGACGCCCGATCAGGCCCGCGCCATCGCCGAAGTCAAGGCGGACATGCAATCGCCGAAGATCATGGACCGGTTGGTGTGCGGCGACGTGGGTTTCGGCAAGACGGAAGTGGCCATCCGCGCCGCGTTCAAGGCGGTGATGGACTCACGCCAGGTCGCCGTGCTCGTGCCGACCACCGTGCTGGCGCAACAGCATTTCACCACTTTTACGGAACGCATGGCGGACTATCCCATCCGCATCGAAATGCTGAGCCGTTTCCAGACCGCGAAGAAACAGAAAGCCACGATCGAGCGGCTCAAATCCGGCGAGGTGGACATCGTCATCGGGACGCACCGCCTCGCATCGAAAGATGTCGCGTTCAAAAATCTCGGCCTACTCATCATAGACGAGGAACAGCGATTCGGCGTGGCGCAGAAGGAAAAGTTGAAGCAGCTGCGGCGACATGTGGACGTGCTTACGCTGACCGCCACGCCGATTCCGCGCACCCTTCATCTATCGCTGAGCGGCATCCGCGACATGAGCCTGATCAACACGGCGCCGAACGATCGCCTGCCGATCCACACCTGCATCGAAACCTACGACGAGTCGTTGATCCAGGAAGCCATTCTGCGCGAGATGCGCCGCGAGGGCCAAGTCTTTTTCCTGCACAACCGCGTGCAGACGATTCTGTCCGTGGCGGAACGCATCCGTAAACTCGTTCCTGCGGCGCGGGTGGCCGTCGCGCACGGACAGATGCACGAGCATCGTCTCGAAGAAGTCATGTCGGCCTTTATCCGGCGCGAAATTGACGTGCTCGTGTGCACGACGATTATCGGATCCGGCCTGGACATTCCCAACGCCAACACGATCATCGTGGATCGCGCGGACCGTTTCGGCCTGGCGGAGTTGTACCAGTTGCGCGGGCGCGTTGGACGCTACAAGCACCGCGCGTTCGCTTACCTGCTGATCCCCGGCGACCGCATACCCACCGAAGACGCGCAGAAACGGCTGAAAGCGCTCGAGGAGTTTTCGACGCTGGGGTCGGGTTTCCGCATCGCGATGCGCGACCTCGAAATCCGCGGGTGCGGCAACATACTCGGCGGCCAGCAACACGGCCATATCGTCTCCGTCGGCTATGAAACCTACGCGCAATTGCTGCGCGAGGCTGTGGCCGAGATCAAGGGCGAACCGCTCGCGCACCGGGTCATGCCGCCGTTCGACGTGGCCGTCGAGGCGTACATTCCTGAAGCCTATGTGCCTTCCGAGGCCCAGAAAATCACCCTGTACAAGCGCATCGCCGGCATTGCGACGGTTGAGGATGCGCGCGAGATGGTCCACGAACTCACGGATCGTTTCGGCAAGCCACCCGCGCCGGTGCGCCGGTTGATTGACATCATGCGCGTCCGTGCCCTCGGCGCCGACGCCGCCGTAAAAACGATAACAGCGACACGCGATTCAATCCGAATCGAGTTTGAGTCCCCGCGAATCGTCCACAAGGCCAAGGCGCTGCTCACCGAACAGTTCGGACGCCGCGTGACCTTTTCCGGCGGGGGCAGACCCGCGATCTGTTTTGAACTCGCGCAGCATGACGATCCGATCCGGTGCGCCGGGGAATTGCTCGCTTTCCTCGCGGAATTCTAACCGCGCCCCCGATGACATTCCTTTCTTTTTGGATTTGCGGAAGGACACCCGGACGGTCACGATTTTCCCGGGGGCAAGGGATACAGACACGATACGGCCGCGAAACAAAATCGCGCCGCCGGGGAGTTCCTCCAGCGTGACGAGTTCGGCCCTGGCGACGGGCCATGCCCATTCGAGTACGGCTTGAAGAGCGGCCTTCGCCGGGTTGAAGAGACGGAGGATGTACCCGTCGCCGCTTTCGGCTCGTTTGAGCGCACTGAGTACGGCGTTTGCGGGCGCCACTTGGAGGAATCCGAACTGCCACGGCAAATCGCCCTCGTGCGCGCCGGCTTGGGCGGGTTCGAGCGGCAACAGGAGCCGGTCGGATTCGTGAAACAGGCCGGCATTTTCCCATGTTCCCTTGTGCGGAACGATGCGATAGCGGAACTCGTGCGCGCCGAAACATTGGGATCCGGGCATTTCGGGATGAATGTCCCAGCGTTTACTGACGGTCGTCAGCGACACTTCGAACGCACGCATGAGCGTGATTGCGATGGCTCGATCCTCATCGGGCGTGACTTGGTATTCGCGCAGGCCATCGTTGACGATGGCAAGGCCCGCCTTGCCGTCGGACACGTCCACGAAGCGGTGCATCGGAAAGGTCGGCGATTTCGAGTCCTTCCACGGACTTTTGCGTCCGAACACGACTTCGCGCTCGACGACATCGAAAGCGCTCTCGACATGGCAGTTTTTCGCCTTGAGATACGTCGGAAACATGACGCGGAGGCGGTGATTCCTGCACGTGTTCTCGAACCGCGTGACGACTTCGACGGCGCGCGCGCCGCGTTCGAGCGTGAAGTCCGAAACGATGGTCATCGGGCGTCGTTCGTCCGTTCGCCGCGAATTATTTTCGCCGCCGTCGAGACGCTTCCATGGATCGCCGCCGTTCTCGTCGAGTCCGACAGGAATTTGCAGGGTGTATTCGACACGATACCGCGCGCGGAACGGCGTGTCTTCTTCAAGCGTGACGCGCGCGGGCGTCCCGATGGTCGTGACGACGCTGTCGCGCGCCGGTTCGATGTGCATCCACGCGTGGCCGGCCTCCCCGCTGTCCTCGAAATAGTGCAAACCGTCGAAGTGTTCACCGGTCAACATGTCCTCGATGTGCAGCGTGCCGTCGGGCATGATCCACACATGCAGGAATTCATTCGCCATCGAATTGTTGCCGGTGACGAGCGATCCGCGCAACGTACACGGGCACGCGACGAGTTTGTACGTCGTATACCCGAGGCCCGGCACGGCGTAGACTTCGAACTGGATGCGGACGCGTTCGCAGGTCATCATGGCGGTCGCGTCGCCCGCGTGGTTGACGACGGCATGGTGCGGGTGGCGCGTCAAGACATGGACGGGAACGCGGACAGGAACGGACGAGCGCGTTGAGCATTCGACGAGCGACAACGCGGGAAATGCGTTTGGCGGCACATCGAGCGTAGCCGTAACAATCTCGCTGCGGGGATACGGCGAGGGATTGAAAACGGTTAGCAGGATATCGTTCGGCTTGGCCCCGGAATGATTGATGCGGACCTGGATCGCTTGCAGGGCCCGCCGCTTGACGCCCCGCGAAATGTTGACCACCTGCCGCAGACGGTAATTCATGTCCTGCTCGATGTCGTCCACCCCTGTGCCTGCGATGCTGTCATGCGCGTGGCACTTCAGCAGGGTTTTCCACGCGAGATCGATCGCGGCGGCCGGATATTCAGCGCCGATCGTGGACGCAAACGCCGCGAACGGTTCGGCCCAGCGCTGCAAAACCGTTTCCGCGTGGACATTCAGGCGTTTCATGCGCGTGCGGCACGAAAGCACGTCGCTGTATAGATGAACGCGCGCGCCCATCGGCTTCGGCACGCGGCGTTCACCGCGCAGGACGGGCAGGTTGCGCGCTTCGCGCTTGATCTTTTCCATCAAGTCCGGCAGGTTGCCGTGGACAATTATATCCTTGCCGGCATACGGCCGTGCCGCCTCGATGATGCGCAGCGTGGCGGCGTCGGCCAAACTGCTGTCGTGGCCGTCCATGAACGCGAGGAAACGGGTCGTGGCCGTTTTGATTTCCGCTTCCCGCAACGAGCGGAATGCCTCCTTAAGATATTCGTCGTGGAATCCCGTTACCGGATCGAGCAGCAGGTGATGCTCCATGCAATGTGACTCGCCGCAAAGGTGGAATGGCAGACCGCCCTGCCCCCATTCGTATTCGCGGTCGTCAATGCGCGCGCCGTAGCGTATCCGGCGGTAGATGTTGTGATAGAAGTTGTACCGGGCTCCGGAACTCATCTGCGACGCGAACAGGCGGGTGCCATCGGACCCCTCGAACCAGAACTCGTTGGGTGTGTCGTCGTGCGACACGCCGTGGTAAAAGAGGATGGTGTCTATGCCGAATCCGGCGTAAATCTGCGGCATCTGGGACGGCTGGCCGTAGGAAAACGGCGTATAGCCGACTTTCATCACGTGTCCGAACCCGCGCGCGACTCGGTGGCCGTAAAGCAGGTTGCGGACCAGTGATTCGCCGTTCACACAGAACGCCTCGGGACATGTGTACCACGGCCCGACATACAGCCGTTTTTCCGTGACGTGTTTCGTGAGGATTTCCCGCTTTTCGGGACGCAACTCCAAATAATCCTCGAGGGGCACGGCTTGCGAATCGAGGAGATAGGAGTCGTAACCGGGTTCCTTTTCGAGGACATCGAGCAAGCGGTCGAAGAATTCGACCAGCATGAGCCGGGTCTCCTGAAAATCGTTGAGCCATTCACGATCCCAGTGCGTGTTCGAGATGACGTGGATTTCATGGGGTTTCTTCATGGCAATTCCTCCCGGAGTTCAGACGCCAGACGCCATAGCATAGCGCGAATTGGATCAGCAGCGCACCGGCGGCATTGGCGAGCATGTCGCCCGCTTCGCAAAATCGGTGCGGAACAAATAGTTGGTGAAACTCATCGAAGATTCCATACGCGGTCGCGAAAAGGGCGGGCGCCCAGAACTGCTTGGCAAACGACGCCGGCTTGCCCGAACGCCGGATGCCGGTGGACACCAACGCGGCCAAGCCACCGTAGACCGCGATATGGACGAGTTTGTCCTGTCCAGGGAACAGCGGCGTCGGGTCCACCGGACTCGCGCCCGACGACAGCCAGAAAATCCCCGCACAGTAGACAATAGTCAATACGGTAAAATGCAGTTTCAACGACTTCTTTCCGTTTAGGCAAACCATAGGGCCGACCAGCGGCCAGCCGATCACGAGCAGAATAAACTCCTCAACGTCAATTTACGCATGCCGAAGAATGCCGCGCAACGTCCCTCGGTCGAGTTCCCCCCGATCGGGAACAACAACCCATCATAGCATAGGGATTTGTACGATAGAGGATCTCATGACTCCCGCACCAGGGCAATCGCATTAAAACGGGCTTGCCAGCCCGCGTCTCCCGGTAGCCGCTGAACCTTCCTTCTTCCCGCCGCTCCTTCTTCCGGATCGCTTCGAATACTCCCCTCCTTCTTCTCGCGAGGAAAACGGGTATTTGGCAGTAGTTGTAGTTTGATATTTAAGTATGCCTCTGCCTATATTGCGTCCAGGCCACTTAACAAGGAGAATCTTCACATGGACGCACAAAACACTTCCTTCACCATCTTCTTCAGCCGTCTGGAAGATCCGCGGCTTGACCGGAAGAAACGCCACAGCCTCCACGACATCATTGCCATTACCATTTGCGCCGTCATCGCCGGCGCCGAAGGCTGGACCGATGTCGCCCGGTTTGGAAAGGCCAAGGAGGCTTGGCTGCGTACTTTCCTGAAATTGCCCAATGGCATCCCCTCGCACGACACCTTCGGACGGTTCTTCAGCCTCCTGGATCCCGTGGCTTTCCAGCGATGCTTTATTGAGTGGGTACAATCCATTCACCAGTCGGTACAAGGCGTCGTGGCCATCGATGGAAAGACGGCCCGCCGCTCCCATGACCGAAGCAAGGGCAAACAGGCCATTCATATCGTCGGCGCATGGGCGACGGAAAACGGCATCGCGTTGGGGCAGACCAAGGTGGACGACAAGTCCAACGAAATCACCGCCATCCCCGAGTTGGTCAAAGCATTGGACCTCAAAGGATGTTTGGTGACCATTGATGCCATGGGGTGCCAGAAAGAAATCGCGAAAACCATTGTCGAGGCCGGGGCGGACTACCTGCTGGCCGTCAAAGGCAACCAGGAAACGCTGTGCGAAGACGTGGAACAGGAATTCAAGGCGGCGATGGCCGACAACTTCGCCCACATGGACTGCCAGTATTTCGAATCGCTCGAAAAGGGCCATGGGCGCGTCGAAAAACGGCAGTACTGGTTTACGCACGACATCGGGGGACTGGGAACGCTGGAGCGCTGGCCCAAGCTCGCAGGCATGGCCATGTGCCGGGCCAGCCGCACCGTCAACGGCGAGACTTCCGTCGAAGACCGCTACTACATCACCAGTAGCGAGGACCCGGGCATAGGCAAAATCGCCCACGGTATCCGCGCGCACTGGCGCGTGGAAAACTCCCTGCATTGGGTACTGGATATCGCCTTCAACGAGGACCAATGCCGAATACGAATCGGATATGCCGCCGAAAACCTCGCGACCATCCGTAGACTGGCCATCAATGCAATCAAAGCCAACACTTCCAGAAAGGGCGGCATCAAGGCAAAACGATTGCAGGCGGCTTGGGACATGGATTACCTGATCGAAATCCTCATGGCGATGTGACTTATAATGCGATTGCCCTGACTCCCGCACTGGCGGGCAGCAAAATAAAACCTGCCCGTTGCAGCACGCCGATACATTCCTTGCCGTTTACAACCGGCAAGGAACGCATACCATCACGACTTCCCGTGAATCCCGGTACGGGTTTTCCTTTCTCAATCAAGGTTTCCAGATAGAAGTCAATGGCCTCGCGGCTGCTGGCCATGGCCTCGGCCTTGCCATGCCGATGTATCCCGGCAGACTGGGGCTTTCCACCGCGTAATAATCATCCTCGACCGGATATGTAATCACTTGCCGCCCGGACCGATGCCTCCGCTTCTGCGTTTTTGAGCAAACGCCGGATCCCCTTGACGGTCCCGGGCTGCTTGGTGTACCATTTTTCCAGTTGAGGTAGTCTGAATGCCATTGCGCAACGAGGGCTTATGACGCAATCGCCTGTGGCGGGTTACCATGGAGGCCTTAAAGAGGTTCGCATGCCTGCATTGAGCCGTCATGCAGTAACGCGCACAGCGCTTCTGGCGGTTACTGATACGGGAGCCGTGTTGTTGGCTGTCCTTGCGGCGATCACCCTTACGCAAACCGGCGGCACGCTTCTGGAACGAATTTTCTCCCAATTGCCCTTCGTTGCTATCTTTCTGGCGGCGTGGTTCGCGGCGGCGTTTCACGAAGACTTGTTCGCGTCACAGCGCAAGGAGCACCTGATCTACCCGCTGATTGGGATATCGAAGGCCGTCGTGATGGCGTTCATTTTCGCGGGATTTGCCACGGCGTTCCTGACCCAATACAGGCCAACACCGCCATTCCTCGTCTCTTTCGGCGTGGCCGCGTGGCTGTTCATCGGGGGGGCGCGCATCGGATTGCGTATCGCGATTTGGACATTCCGCAAATGGGGGTTCAACCCGCGCAACGTGCTGATTGTCGGGGCCAATCCACGCACGAAACACCTGCTCGACGAGGTCATGCGCCATGCGCGGTACGGCTACCGCGTCCTTGGCATCGTCGAGGACGATCCGCAGCGCGTCGAAACGCTTCGCGAATACAACCTGCCGCATCTGGGCGAATTTCGCGCGCTCGAAAGGCTGTTGACGGAACAGGTTGTTGATGAAGTCCATGTCTGCCTGCCGGTGCGGTCGAGTTACGAACTCATTCAGAGCATCGCGCATTTGTGCGTCGGCGTGGGTGTTCCGGTGCGCTTGGTCGCGGACCTGTTTCCGCTTCGCCTGGCTACGAGCCGGGCGTTCCGCATGGGTAAAATTCCGATGTTGTCGCTGTCCACAGTGCCGGAGAGCACCGCGCAACTGGCCTTCAAGCGGTTGTTGGACATCGTCGTGTCGTTGTCGCTGCTCATCGGGCTATCGCCGTTCTTTCTGTTGGTGGCCATTCTAATCAAACTCGAATCGCCCGGGCCGGTCTTTTTCCTGCAGGAACGCGTCGGCATGAATCAGCGACGATTCAAAATCTACAAGTTTCGCTCGATGGTGGCCGACGCCGAGGAACAGCGAAAGAATCTTGAAACGCTGAACGAGGCCGACGGACCGGTGTTCAAGATTCGCAACGACCCGCGCATCACGCGGGTAGGCCGCTTCATCCGCAAATACAGCATTGACGAGTTGCCACAACTGATCAATGTTTTGCGGGGCGAAATGAGCCTTGTCGGGCCGCGCCCGCCGATTCCCGCGGAAGTCGAGCAATATACGTGGGATCAGCGCCGCCGGCTCAGCGTGAAACCCGGCATGACCGGCCTGTGGCAGGTCAGCGGGCGCAGCGATCTCAGTTTCAAGGAATGGGTCGAACTCGACCTGCGGTACATTGATTCCTGGAGCATCTGGGAGGACTTCGCGATCCTTCTGAAGACATTCCGGGTTGTCATCGAAGGCCGCGGCGCGGCATGAATTCAGTAGTCAGTAGTCAGGAATCAGAGCCCGTGAACAAATTCAATGCAACGGTTTGTAACGCCGAATTCCGATTCGGCACGGGCATTGGCGACTTGGCCGAATCAGAATTCGGCGTTACGCTTTCGACTGTGCAAATAAATTCACAAGCTCTCAGGAGTCAGGAGACAGGAGTCAGGAGACTGTGACGCAAGACGCAAGACGCAAGACGCAAGACGTCTCCAACGTCCGTCGGCCCAATCCTCAGCCCTCACGCCGCAAACCCCAAACCCCAAACCTCAAATCCCAAACTCCGCCCACGGCGCTCCTTGAACGAATGAGACACATGTCCGGCGGCGCATGGATGCGGGTGGCCGCCATCGTGGGCATAGCCGTATTGGCGGGGATGTTTTTCTATGCCATTCGTTCGATTCTGGCGTCGCTGTTCCTCGCCTTCGTGGTTGCCTACATGCTCGACCCGGTGGTGGATTGGTGTTACCGGCACGGGGTGCGGCGCGAGATAACCATCGCCGCAGTAGGCCTTCTGATGGCCGGTCTGCTCGTTGCCGTGCCTATCCTTCTTGTCCCCAACATCCTTTGGGAAGCGGATCGTTTGGCCGATGCCGCGTCGGCGGGCATGAGGAGCGGCGCCCTGTCACACGTGCTGGACGATGCGCTGGAGCGATTGCCGTTGCGCCGGCTGTTTGAAACGCTCGGATGGATGATGCCCGGTGACAAGGAAAGCGTCCGGACGGTTCTTGCCGAGCGCCTCGGATCGTTTGTCAAGGACAATGCCATCCTCATGCTGAAGCGTTACTCGACGGAAGTGGCGCAGGCGGGATTCTGGGCGGGAACGACCGCGGCGGCGGCGGCGGCCACGATAGGCCGCGGCATGGTCAACGTGCTGCTGTTTACCGGAAACGTGGCCCTGTTCGGTTTTGTGACGGTATACCTGCTTCTTTCTTTTGACGATTCCGTAAACGCGATGCGCGAACTGGCGCCGCCCCGTTTCCGCGCGCGGCTCGAATCCGTCATCGGACGCATCAACCACCAATTGCACGCGTTCCTGCGGGGCCAGATCCTCGTTTGTCTTTGTCTCGCGGCGCTGTACTCGTTCGGACTGTGGTTGTCCGGCGTGCCCTTCGGGATCGTCATCGGCCTGTTGGGCGGCGCGGCGAGTTTCGTGCCCTATCTCGGCCTCGCGCTGGCCATTCTGCCCTCGATCGCGCTGGCGTTGATCCAGCACGGATTGGACTGGCATGTCGCCGGCGTGCTGCTTACCTTCGGGATTGCCCAAACTCTTGAAGGAATGTACATCACGCCGAAAATCGTGGGGAATCAGGTCGGCCTCAACCCCGTCTGGATTATTCTCTCGATTATGGTGTTCGGCAGCCTGATGGGATTTCTCGGCCTGATCCTCGCCGTGCCCATCGCGGCCACGCTCAAGGTGCTGATTGCCGAGGCCGTCGCGTATTACAAGGCTTCTTCCTTGTTTTCGGACGGCGTGAACGGCACGACCGAGGGTTGATCTTCCGCCGCCGGCCCCGCAACGCCCCTCCGCGCGCGCCAGCGCGTGAAGGCGTCGTCCACAATGCCGAACCCGATATAGGTCAGGCACAGGGGAAGCAACACCATCGCCGGCGAATGGAGCAGCATGTAGTTGACCGCGGCAATCGCCAGTACGACGAACACCAGCGCGCGAAAGGCGTTGCGCGGCTCGAACACGAGACCCTTCTTCATGCGATCCTTCGGGTAGCGAATCGGACTGACCATCAATCCCGCGAGCAGCAGCGTGAAGGGACCCAGCACCCAGAAGGCCACGCGCAGATTCCAGTATTCCGTGAACAGGACCAGCGACGCGATCGTCCCGCCCGCCGCCGGAATCGGGAGCCCGGTGAACGAGTCGCGGAATCCGCTCTGGTACACGTTGAACCGCGCCAGGCGCAACGCGCCGCACAACACGAACACGATGGCCATGAACGATCCCGTCTTGCCCACAAGCGTGCCGGCTATTTGTTCCTCGCGCAGATAGGCAAAGTAGATCAACACCGCCGGCGCCACGCCGAAGGCGACAAGGTCGCACAGGCTGTCGAATTCCTTGCCGAACTCGGATGTGCTTTTCGTCAGGCGGGCCACCGTGCCGTCAAGCGCATCGCAGACAATGGCGCCCAGGATCGCGAACGCCGCCAGTTCATACCGCTCACGCGCGCTCAGGAAGATGCTGACCAGTCCCCAGTAGAGGCCGAACGCGGTAATCGCGCTCGCCAACACGTTGATGGGGCGCCGCTTGAGTTCCCGGCGCGCCTTGCCCTTTCGGGTCCTTCGGATTTTCATCATGGAAATCGCGCCACCACGCTGCTGCCCCCGCGGACCTTGTCGCCCGCGCGGACGGTTGCTTCGGCCGCGGTCGGAAGGTACAACTCCGTGCGTGAACCAAACTTGATCATGCCGAATTTCTGGCCTTTTTCCAGCCGGTCGCCGGCCTTTGCCAGACACACGATCCGCCGGGCAATCGCGCCCGAAATCTGCCGGACCGTCATCGGGCCGCGCGGCGTATCCAGCCGGACCGCGTTTGCCTCGTTGCAGTCGGTCGTTTCGGGGCGCATCGCGTTGCGGAATTCGCCCGGCGTGTGCGCGACCGATACGACTGACCCGTCGAACGGCGCGCGATTCACGTGGACGCTCAATACCGACAGGAAAATCGAAATGCGCCGGCACGGGCCGTCGTAATGAGGGGTGGCCTGTAGTTCCTCGACGGCCACCACCGTGCCGTCCGCGGGACTCACCACCTCATTGGCCGCGGCGGTAATCGCGCGGACGGGATCGCGAAAGAAGAACAGCGAAAAGCCGCCGTACACCAGGCACACCGCCACACCCACAAAGGCCCAGCGATGGCCGCGAAGCGCCAGGATCAGGAAGATCAGCGCCAGCAACAGGGCCGGAATATAGTAGGGCGCGCCCACGCGCCACGCACTGAACGCTTTCGTCACAACAGGTTCCTTTCCGCGAGGCTCACATAGCGTCCATCGCCGAATATAACATGATCCAGGAGGCTTACGCCCAGCATGTGCCCCGATTCGACCAGCCGCTTCGTGATCGCAAGATCGTCCCGGCTCGGCTCGGGGTCGCCGCTTGGATGGTTGTGGCAGACAATCACCCGCGCCACGCCGTCGCGCACGGCCTGCCGGAACACATCCCGTGGGACCGCCTCGACGTGGTCGAGACTGCCCGAAGCCACGTCAACGATCTTGACCACGTCGTTTTTCGTGTTCAGCAACAGGCATTTGAACTGCTCCGTCTCGCATTCCTTGAACTGCGCCATCAGCAGGCTCGACACATCCTCGGCGTTTCGTATCCGCCGGCGGTCCTTGTCCGTATGCGCGACCAGTCGCCTGCCCAGTTCCAGCGCGGCCTTGATCTCGATGGCCTTGACGCGCCCAAGCCCCTTGACTTCCATCAACTGCTCGATGGACGCGCGCGCCACCGCGCGCAGATTGCCGAAATGGCGCATCACGGCATCTGCCAGCGCCACCGCGCCCATCTCGCGCGTCCCGGTGCGAAACAAAACCGCGATCAGTTCCGCGTCGCGCAACGCTTCGGGGCCGAGCCGCTCCAGACGCTCACGGGGACGATCCTCCTCCGGCATTTCACGCACGGCCGACGGATACAACAGCTCCACCATCAATTCAGCCCTTTCACAATCCCCGAAAGCCTAGCACAATCCCGGGCGGGAAACGAAACGGACAAGCCCGAAACGATCCGCGCGCTACACGTCGTACCCCGCTTCCCGCAAGTTCGCGCGAAGGGTTTGGACGGCCTTCCGAATATCGTCAAGCAGGGCATCGTTCGATGCCGTCTTGTACTCGAAATGGATCGAGACAGGTCCCGCGAAACCGGCCTCGCGCATGATCGCAAAACAGTCGGCGAACTTCACGATTCCCTCGCCCAATGGCGCCCATTTCGGCCTGTCCTTGTCCCACACGAAATCCTTGACGGCCATCATCCGGACATACGGCGCGATCAGCCGCGCATTGACCTGCCACGCGCCGTACGCGCCCTCGACCACGGCGTGGCCGACGTCGAAGTTCGATCCGAGGCGTTCCGATCCGACATCCGTAATCATCCGGTGCAGATCCCAAATCGCCGCGCCGACCTGGTTGTAACCGGAATGATTGTGATAGCCCGCCGTGAGGCCGTACTCCCCGGCAAGTTGCGCAAGACTCCGCAGGCCGTCCGTGAATTTTCCGAGTTGTTCGAGCGGATTTCCCGACTTGCCGTACGTCAAGCCTCCAATGCGGAAATAGCGGATGCCCGCCTTCGCCGCCGCTTCGAGGATCGGCCGCGCATTCGGATCGCCGCCGTCGTTCAGCCGGGTCGTGATCATCGGCACATCGAGGCCTTCCGCGCGGATTGCCTCGACCGCGCGCGGCAAGTCCGCCGCAACCTTGTCCGGAACGACGTGCCCGCCTTCCCGGACCGTCAAGTCAATGCCGTCGAGGCCGAGCGCCTTGCCCGTCTTGCCCAGCGCCGCCCAATCGAGAAACTGGAGATGTTTGGAAAAAGCGCAGACCGATGGCTTCTTCATGTTCCCTCCCTGCGCGCGCGCGCCCGATGTCGCCAAACCCGCCGCGACCGCCGCGGCGCCGATGAATCCCCTCCGTGAAATCCCATGACCCATTTCAAGTCTCCTTCACAAACCCTCAGTCCATCAGCCGCCGCACGTCTTCCGGAAGCGTGTTTCGCAACGCGGGATACGCCTCGACCAACCGCATGATATCGGCGAGATCCTTTTGACGCTTACTGCGCCGCCGGGTGTCATCCAAATACACCCAGACCTTGCCCTGCAACACATCCTCGACGCACGCCACGCGCATCCGGTAACCCAAAACGTCCTTCTCGACGGCACGAGCCAGAAAAGGTTGGTACCGGCCGTCGGTTTGCAGTTGGATTCGCAAGTCGGAATCCGGACTTTCCAGATTGACGCTCTGTTCGAAGGTCTCGGCCGTCAATCCACTCCGGCGCGATTCGGCCAGAACCGAATCCAGACGATCCAGCGCGACGACGACGTCCAAGTCGAGGCTCACGACCGGTTCAACGTATGCATTCACCGCCAGACCGCCGATGACACAGTATGGAATTTCCGTGCCGGCCAGCACCAAAAGGAACCGGCCCAGGATGTCTTCCTTGTCGCGGGTCACACCATTCAGGAAAGACTTGCCGGTCATTGAAAAAGCCCTCGGCCCTGTGAAATCACTCTAGCACGGGAAGGACTTTGGAGCAACCCGAAACGAGATCCGTGCTCTCCGTGATTCCGTGTGAAGCATTACTCGCCCAATCTTGTTTCCACGCTCACCAAGCCAATTTCCGGTTTGCCTTCGCGGAATTGGATGTCGGCGATTTGGAGCATGCGGCTGATGTCTTCGGAGGTCGCATGGACGGCTTCGAGCGTCTTGCTGTCGCCGGTGACGATGACCTGTTTGACGCCTGCCTTCATGCTGAGATTGGCTTCGGCCTTGGCCTTGCGGACGGCGTCGAGCACGGCGACGGTCGCGGCGTGGGTGTCGGGGTTTCTCGGCGCGGGGATCGCCGCGAACTCGTCGAGGGTGGGCCACGGGCTGCGGTGGACGGATTCGTTCATGTCCGTGTCCGTGTTGTAGCACCAGTGCCAGACTTCCTCCGCGAGGTACGGCAGATACGGCGCGAGCATGCGCACCATCGCGCGGTGCATCAACCGCAGCGCCGACGCACCGGACAGACGCCCCTGGGGCAGTCCCTCGTCGTACGTGCGCGGTTTGACGATCTCGAGGTAATTGTCGCAGAAGGTTCCCCAGAAGAATTCTTCGGTCAGCATGAGCGCCTGTGCATAGTCGAACGCGTCGAAAGCCGCCGTCGCGCGCTCGATAAGCGGGCGCAGTTCGGCGATGAACGCCCGGTCGGTCTCGTTCACGATTTCGTCCACGCCAAGCAGGGATGCGTCTATAGCCGAGAACTGCATGACGGCGAACTTGCTCGCGTTGAACAGTTTCGTGGCAAGCCGCTTGCCGACCTTGAAGACCTGCTCGTCGTAGGCGGTGTCCACGCCGAGCCGCGCGCGCGCCGCCCAGTAGCGGACGCTGTCCGCGCCGAATTCATCGAGCAGCGGTTCGGGCGTGACGACGTTTCCGTGGCTCTTGGACATCTTCTTGCGGTCGGGATCGAGAATCCAGCCGCTGATGACGACGTTTTTCCACGGCACTTCACGCTCGTGGACGTAGGCCTTCACGATGGTGTAGAACGCCCATGTGCGGATGATTTCGTGGCTTTGGGGACGGATGTCCATCGGAAACAGTTTCGCGTGGCGCTCCTTGTCATCCACCCAGTGCGTGGCGACCTGCGGCGACAGCGAACTCGTCGCCCATGTATCGAGCACGTCGGGATCGCCGGTGAACCCGTTCGGCTGGTCGCGTTGCGATTCGTCATACCCGTCGGGCACATCGTCGAGCGGATCGATCGGCAGCCGCGTGGCCTCTGGAAAGATCGGC
Organism: Candidatus Hydrogenedentota bacterium; assembly: GCA_035450225.1. Lineage (NCBI taxonomy): Bacteria > Pseudomonadati > Candidatus Hydrogenedentota > Candidatus Hydrogenedentota bacterium. Next base: position 80,112 of record DAOTMJ010000011.1, on the reverse strand, counting down.
TTGTCGTATGCGGTGCGGCCATCCGCGTCCACGGGATACCACACGGGAATCGGCACGCCGAAGTACCGCTGGCGGCTCAGGCACCAATCCTGGTTGAGTCCTTCCACCCAATGCTCATAGCGCAGGCCCATGAAATCCGGGTGCCATTGAATCTTGCGGCCCTGTGCGATCAGTTCCGATTTCTTGTCGAGGATGCGCGCATACCATTGCCGCGTCGGAATGAGTTCGAGGGGCCGGTCGCCCTTTTCAAAGAACTTCACGGCGTGCGTGAGCGGTTCGCTCGGACGATCAAGCACGCCGCCCAATTCCTCGGCGATCTCGATGGTCCGTTTCTGCGCCTTCTTCGCAGGCATGCCGGCCAGTTGCGCATAAACCGCGTTCGCCGCTTCGGGGTTCAGGCTTTCCCAGCCGTCCGCGCCGAAGGTCACGGGCATCAACCGTCCGTCGCGTCCCAGGATCTGGCGTAGCGGCAACTTGAACGTCTGCCACCACTCGACGTCCGTTTGATCGCCGAAGGTGCACACCATCACGATTCCCGTGCCCTTGTCCGGTTGTGCCTGCGGATCGGGCATGATCGGAACGGGCACATGAAACAGCGGCGTAATTGCGCGTTTGCCGAACAAAGACCGATACCGATCGTCTTCGGGATGCGCCAGCACCGCCACGCACGCTCCGAGCAGTTCCGGCCGCGTCGTCGCGATGACGACATGGTCTCGGTCGCCGTTCTCGATGCCGAAGCGCAGGTAATGGAAAGCGCTGGGCAGTTCCTTGTCCACAATTTCGGCCTGCGCGATGGCAGTCTGAAAATCCACGTCCCACATGACCGGCGTTTCGGCCTGGTAGATTTCGCCCTGCCGCACCATGTCGAGGAAGCTGTATTGCGACGTGCGCCGGCAATGCCGGTCAATCGTCGCATATTCCTGCTCCCAATCGTACGAGAGGCCGAGGCGCGTCCACAATCGTCGGAAGGCTTCCTCGTCTTCCTTGGTGACCGTTTCGCACAGCGCGATGAAATTCGGGCGGCTGATCGGCTGCGGATCACCCTTGCGACCACGCTCGAATTTCAGGTTCGGATCAAAATGGATATGCGGCTCGCATTTCACATTGTAAAGGTTTTGCACGCGCCGTTCCGTCGGCAGGCCGTTGTCGTCCCAACCGATGGGGAAGAAGATATTTTTTCCGCGCATGCGCTGGTGCCGAACGATAAAGTCCTGGTGGGAGTAACTGAACATGTGGCCGACGTGCAGCGAACCGCTTACCGTCGGCGGCGGCGTGTCCACCACGAACGTCTCGTTGCGTCCGCGCGCGGGATCCCACGCATACGTCCGGTTCGCCTTCCACCAGGCGATCCAGCGATCCTCGATTGCCCTTGGCTCATACTTCTTTGGCAGTTCCATGTATGACAAATTCCTCGCTTATAGGGAGTTAGATGTTGGAAGTTGGAAGATGGAAACCGCAAATGAAAGAAACTGCTGACATCTCTCTATTCTTCAACATCCCAATACCGCCAACACGATTCCTGGAAACCGGCTACCAACCACCGACTACTTGCTACCGACTACCGACTACTCATCCTTCACACTTGTCCCCAAAATGCAAACATCAAAATCGCATTCGACATGGCGTGCATCGGTCCCGGCAGAAGATGGTTCGCCGCGATAATGGCAATGATGATGCCAAACGGGCCGATGGATTCGAGTATCCGTTGCCCGTTGGACGACAAGAACGGCGCGATGATGCCTCCGCCGTCCAGCGGCGGCACCGGAATCAGGTTGAACGCCATCAACGCCATGTTGATCATGGCCATCGAAAACACGAGCAAGAAAACCGGATTTTGCAGCGCCTCGTGCGTCGGCGGAATGTCCATGCCGATTACCACCACGCGCATGATGACCGCAAACACAACCATCATGGTGAAATTGGCCGCCGGTCCCGCCAATGCAATCAGGGCCGGATCCTTCCGCATATTGCGCAGGTTGCGCGGGTTGTACGGCACCGGTTTCGCCCAGCCGAACAAAAACGGCACGCCCGTCACCATCATCAGCAGCGGCATGATGACCGTGCCGATCGGGTCAATATGGGCGAGCGGATTGAGCGTGGCGCGGCCCAGAAACCGCGCGGACGGATCGCCGCGCCGGTCCGCCATGAAGGCATGCGCCGCTTCGTGCACGCTCAACGAAAACAACAGGCAGACATACTGGATGGCCACTTCGCCTAGGTTTACGCCGTGAGAACCCACAATCTTTCCTCAGTCTTTACGGAGGCACGAGTATAATTTATGTGGAATGTTCAGTCAAAGAAGCCTGACGTGGACGTTGCCCCCAACCGAGTTTCTCTTTGTGCTCGTCATCGTAATCGTCATCGCTCTCGCCCCCCCGCGGTTTTCGCACTCGCTAAATCAAGGAACTTCGATTGGTTGCGCAAGCTGCCCCGGAATTTTTTATCGTTTTTTTGTAGAAGCCGGATTGCAAGGCACTGATGCCGACGTCCCTCTTGTCTTTTTGCGTTCTTGATGTCCTTTTCCCATCTGTGCACTTGTCCCGCGCGAATATGGCCGAAAAACTATAACCAGCGCACTTCGGGATCTTTGCGTCGAATCCATTTTGGAAACGCGAGGGCCGGTTGCCCAAGGGCAAGCCCGGCGTAGACCTCGTGATCACGGGGAAGGCCGAGCAAATCCGGAATCGTCCGGTCGCGTTTACATGCGCCCACGACATAACCAAGCAGGAACCCGCCCAATCCAAGGGCATGGGCGGCCAAAGCCGCGTTATGCAGCGCCAGCGCCGCGTTCGTTTCAGGAAAATGCACGCTGCGCCGGGCGTGGGCGAATATAAGGCACGGCGCCCCATGCAATATCGGATCGCGCCCGTTTCGGTGTTCGTTGCAGACATAATCGAAGTCCGGCAGCATGTGAACGGCGCTCGCGACTTCCTCGCGCGACAGCACCAACCGGTACAACGCCCGAACGGCCGGATTGCGGATTTGCCGGGCCATGCGCGCAATGAAGGCCACCGTCGAATCCGCCGTCTTATTCAACAGCGCCCGATCCTGCACCACGACGTATTGCACAGCCTGGATGTTGTGCGCGCTCGGCGCGAACCGGGCGGCATCGAGCACGGCCTCGATAAGGTCCCGCGAAACCGGCGCATCCTTGAAGCGGCGGACGGATCGTCGCGAACGGAGCAATTCCCGGACCTGATCGTGCGAGGGGAGGCGATCCGCGTCCACCGGACAAATCGTCCCCGCCGGAAAGGCTTCGTGGAGCACGGCATCGGCGGGGCACGTCGCGAGGCAATGCCCACACGCGATGCACAAATGGCCCTGGGCGATATCCGGGACAGCGCCCGGCCCTGACCGGGCAAAAACCGATTCCGGACAGGAAACGATGCAGGTTCCACACCGGTTGCACCGGGCCGAATCAATAGCGATCGTTGTCATTTCCATGCTCCTTGTCGTGATTACCGCAACCTTTTGTCATTTCGTGGAACCGGTATGTCCCGCCGGTTTCCATTCATGGCTCCGAACGCGGCCTATCCGGCTGAAAGGCGAATAGATGTACCGGACTTTGCCGGCAATGGTGGACGCCGGCGCCCATCGCCGTTTCCAGGCATGGCTGTCATGGCTATGGTTGCGGTTGTCGCCCAAGACAAACACGCCGCCCCGCGGAATCCGAACCGGCCACATTTCGTATTTCGGCGGCTCCTTGATATACGGCTCGTTCAGATACTCCCCGTTGACGCAAACGATTCCGGCGCTGATCCAAACGATGTCGCCCTCCATGGCGATGATCCGTTTCACGATAAAATCGCCCGGTTGCTCCGGATCGGCCAGAACGACGATGTCGCCCCGCCGATAGGAACGCTCGGCCGTCGTAATCAGGTAATCGTCTTTCAGCAGGGTGGGCTCCATGCTTTCGGACGGCACCAGAAAGAAGCGTATGCCGCTGAAAAAATAGAGGTAAACCAGCGCGCACAACAACGCCACGCTCGCGGCATTGCCGCCGGGTCTTCCAAAAACGGCGCGCAGCATGCGCCGCCAGCGGGACGGCCCTTCCGTCATGATGCGTCACTCGCGCCTTTTCGCCGGTTCTTTGGCGTGCATCTTGCCGGATTTTTCAGGAGGCGGGCCCAAATCCGCCTGGAGTTTTTTTGCAACCGCGCTGTCGGGCCGGATCCGAAGGGCCTCCTCCAAGCATGCCGCCGCGCGCGATCGATCTTCCGCCCGAATCCAGACGCGCGCCTCGTTCAGCCATGCGTAGAAACGCTCCTCGTCCGTTCGGGCGATGGCGCGCGTGTCCTGCCAGGCCTTGGCGGCGTCTTTCCAATTGATCTTGACCCCGAAATCCCCGCCCGCGAAAAAATTCACCGCGTAATCCTGCACGATGTCGAAATCGTCCGGTGCGAGTTCCTTGGCCCGCTTCGACAGTTTCATCGCCTCGCGATACACCTTCGCTTTGTCCCACTTGCGGAGCTTCTGCACCTCCGGGAAATTGACGAGATACATCTGCGCGAGATTGTAGCGGTAATCGGCCATGTCCGGATCCAGCGAAAGGGCCCGATCATAGCAATACAAACCCTGCGCGTAATTCCCGGTGTGGCAGTGGTGAATCGCCAGATTGTTGAATGGCGCGCTGAATTTGGGATCGAGCGATGAGGCCAGTTCCCACGCGCGAACCGCACCGGCTATTTCGCCGAAACGGTCATACAGTAGCTCGCCGTAGTAATTCTGACCGCGCGCGTTGCTTGGATACTGGCGCAGCACGTATTCGTACCCCTGCCGGATGGCCTTGAAGCGATCTATCGCCGACTGCCGCTTCGTTTCCGCTGCTTCCGTGTCGCCCGCCGCCGCTTTTTCTTGCGCCTCCTTGAGTTCCGCATCGGCCAACGCGGCCTCGCGCACGTCGAACGCGCGCATGGCCTGGATCAGCGCCGCCTCATCCATGCGCAACGCGGGCAATTCCTCCAGCCCTTTCGGCAAATCCGCGCCCAGCGCGAACACACACGCAACCATCAGCATCCCGGCCATCATGGGCGGCATTCTCCTCGTTTCGACCGGTCCATCGTACCACGCCGGGCGCCGCTCGGCCAAGCCGCCCGGCCGTCAGCCGGCGTCTTTTCCGCACAACACAAACCAAACCGTGCCCAGCACGCCAAACGAGAAAGCTGCGATCAGATTCGCCTCGGGCGCGATTTTCCACAGATAGAGGCCGCCGAACGCCGCTATCGAAACGACCACGTCGCGTGCGAGATAGTACGCGCCGAAGGTGGCGGCCTTGGCATCGTCCGGCGCGAGGTCCATGATCAGCGCCTTCCGCGTCGGCTCCCCGAATTCCTTGAGTCCCCGCAACACAAACGCACCCGCCAACCACGCGAATGACCGGCAAAACAGCAACAGGAGGGGAAACAACGTGAAAAAGACGAAGGTCATCGCGATGAAAGGTTTCTTGCCGCCGCGATCGGCAAAATAGGCGACCGGAATGTAGCAGAGCACCGCGGTCGTCATTTCGATGGACGTGAGGATGCCGAACTGGAAAGCGCTTACGGGATGCTCGATGGTTTTCATGCACCAGACGACCACGAACGCGTAGGGAATTTGCTCGCAAAACCGGATTAGAATATCGGACACGAGCAGCGACCGCAGCGGCGGACTCATTCGGGCCAGCACGGCCAGCGGATTCTTGTGCGGTCCCGGCGCGTGGGACGGTTTCGGCGCGTCCGGCTCGATAAGCCGCTGCTGCATGACAATGGCCGCGAAGGCCATGGCAAGCGCCGCCGCGAAGGCCAGCCGGACCCCGTCGCGCTCGCCCCACTGTGCGATAAACAACCCGCCCGCGAGCGGGCCCAGCGCCATCGGCACCCGCCGCACAAGCGAATGCATCGAAACGCCCATCGTGCGCCGGTTCTGCGGCAACACGCGGGCGACAAGCCCCATCGTCGCCGGCAGCGAGATGGCCGTCCACGACAGAAAAAGAAACGATCCGCCGATCACCGCAAGCCAGCTCGGAACGAGTATCACGACGAGAAATCCGGCCATCGTCAACAGGTTGAACACCAGCAACGCGCGCTTCGCACCGATGCGATCCGACAAATAGCCGCCGGGAAATGAATAGAGCGCGCCCAACAGGTTCGTCAGCCCGTTCAACAACCCCACCGCGAACTCGCCCCCGCCCAACGCAAGCAAATAGATCGGCAGGAACCGTTCCGCCATCCGCTCCCCCATGCCAATCAGGATGACCATGCCGAGCAGCCCCATCATGCTTCGGCGAAGACCCAGAAAATCAATCGCGCGCGTGACAATGCCCATATCTGATGTGCTCCAGGATGAGGTGATCCCCACCTCTTGGACACGTTTTTGGGTGATCTTAGGTGGTGATGTCCGTCCGTACCACCCAACCACCCACCTATTCGAACAGAAAGGAACGACCAGAACCCGGAGGTGTGGACCGCTCCCTTCCGTTCTCTTTTCGGCAAACCCAGCCTAGCACACTTGGCGGTTCCTGTCAATACGTGGCTGCGGGCGTTCATGACAGGATCCCCGCGTAATGGCAGTGCCAAGGCGTGGCGTTGTTCAGGGCCTGATGGCGGCGTTCCCCGTTGTAAAACGTGAAGTAGGCGCCCAGACTTGCCCGCGCGTGCGGGACGCTCTCATAGTCCCGCAGGTAGACTTCCTCGTACTTGACCGTCCGCCACAACCGCTCGATGAAGATGTTGTCGAAGGCCCGTCCGCGTCCGTCCATGCTGATCCGCACGCTCTGGCGTAAGAGCCGGTCCGTGAACGCCTCGCTGGTGAACTGCGAACCTTGGTCGCTGTTGAAGATCGCCGGCGCGCCGTGCCGTCCCAACGCCTCGTCGAGCGCTTCGACGCAGAAATCGGTCTCCAGCGTGGTGGACAATCGCCACGCCAGCACGTAGCGGCTGAACCAGTCCATGATTGCCATGAGGTATACGAACCCCCGCGCCATGCGGATGTACGTGATGTCCGTACTCCACACCTGGTTGGGCCGCACGACTGCCAGATCGCGCAATAAATACGGGTAGATCCGATGACCCGGCGCCGGCACGCTCAGCCGTGGCTTTGGATAAATCGCCTCCAGCCCCATCAGGCGCAACAGACGGCGGACCCGCTTCAGGCCAACCGGCCAGCCCCGGTCCTGCAGCCAGAGCGTCATGCGCCGCACGCCGTAGAACGGATGGCGCGTGTACTCTTCATCCAGCAGCCGCATCAACGCCAAATCCTCCGCGTCGTTGCGGACCGATGCGTAGTACAGCGACGATCGCGCCAAGCCCAGCAGTTCGCACTGCCGCTCCACCGAGAGCACCGGATGTCCGCATTCCACCATGGCCCGCCTCACCTCAACCGGCACGGCCCAGTTTTTTTTTGAGCCAGTCCAACTCGAACTTCAACCGGCCGATCTCCTCATACAGCCGGCCGCGCAGCTCCGACTCTGCCTGCTCCTGGCGTGCGCGCCCGTTGGAGAAGACCTCCGACAGGCCGGCCACCGCCTGCTTTTTCCACTGTGTCACCTGGTTGGGATGGACGCCGTACTCGCTGGCGATCTCGTTCACCGTCCGCAGACCCCGCAACGCATCCAACGCCGCTTTCGCCTTCGTCTCCGTGCTATGCTGCCTCCGCTCTCGCTTCATACCGATCCTCCTCGCTGGACATCCTTATCCCGTAATAACACACCATGATAACTGTCCAGTTTTTGGGGATCACTTCAGGAAGACTGCCGATAAAAAAACAAAAGAGAAGACGCCGATCCATTATCGCAGACTGTCGCCGTCCGTCTGTGGGTCAGGATAGAGAAATTATACAGGATGCTCGGCGCGCTTTGCGTTTTTCCGGGGTATTTCCCTTGGAGTTGCATAGCCGTGCCGAAAATCGCCAAAATGCCGCCATGCTTCAAACACGAACTATGCAATATGGATGGTTGCGTCCGTTGATGACGCTTGCCTTTGTCATTGTCCTTGCGACGGTCTTTTCGCCGCGCGACGGGGGAATGCCCATTTTTTGGCGGGCGGACAACTGGGCGAACGTGCTGCGCCAGATTTCGGACATCGGCATACTGGCAATGGGAATGACGCTGGTAATCGTGTCGGGCGGGATCGATTTGTCGGTGGGATCGCTGCTGGCTTTGTCGTGCACCGTTTTCGCATATACGTTTACGAGCGTGCCGGCCGCATGGTCGCCCGCGGCCGGGATCCTGCTGGCCGTCGGGAGCGCGTCGCTGTTCGGCCTGCTGGCGGGCGTCGTCGTGGCGCGGTTCCGGATGCAGCCGTTCATCGTGACGCTGGCGGTTATGATAGGCAGTCGCGGCCTCGCGAAATGGCTCGTGGGCAACGCCACCATCGCCGTGGGCTACGACGATCGGACCAAGCTGTTGGTGGATTTCATCGGCCAGAAGGCGTTCGTCGTGTCGGCGTTTGTGGTCGTGACCCTTTTCACGCTCGTCCTGTTGAACTGGACACGGTTCGGGCGCTACCTGATGGCGGTCGGCGGCAGCGAAGACGCCGCGCGGCTGTCGGGCATCAACGTGTCGTGGGTCAAGATTCGCGTCTACTTGCTGTCAGGCCTGATTGCGGGCATTGCCGGGGTGCTCTATTGCTGCGAGACGCACCAAGGCGATCCGAAGGCGGGGATGGCGTATGAACTGGATGCCATCGCGGCGGCGGTGATCGGCGGGACGAGCCTTTCGGGCGGAAAAGGCGGGATTATCGGCACGGTCGTCGGCGCGCTCGCGCTGGGCATTTTGTCCAACGTGCTGGGCCTCAACAGCGTGGACGAGAACGTGCAGTGGATGCTCAAAGCGGGTATCATATTGGTCGCGGTCTGGTTGCAGCAGGTCGGCGCACGGCGATGAGGATGCGGGACAGGCCCGTTCGTCCGTTCCGCCCGTCGCGTCCACGGCCCGAATCGGCGGCTTCAAGGAGAAAGAGATGAAAAACGGCATCGCGGCGGTTGTTGCGACAGTGATGGCGGCAATCTGGGCAGGTTGCGGCGGGCAGGGCGCGCCGGCGCCCGATCAAAAACCGGCGGCCAAGACATACCGCATTGCGTTTTCGCAGTGCAACAGCGCGGAGCCGTACCGCACAGCGCAGAACAACATCATGAAGCGCGATATTGCAAAATACCCCGACTGCACACTGACCATCCAGGATGCGCAGCAGGACAACGCGCGGCAGATCGCCCAAATCGAGAATTTCATCCAGCAAGGGGTGGACGTCCTGATTGTGGCGCCCAACGAAGCGGCCCCTCTGACCGCCGTCGTCAAGAAGGCCAAGGAAAAGGGGATCAAGGTCGTTTGCCTCGAACGCAATCTGCTCGAACCCGTTTACGACATTTTCGTGGGCGCGGACAACGTCAAGATCGGCGAGTTGGCCGGGCAATTCGTCGCTGAATACGTGGCGGGCAAGGGGATTCAGGCCCCGGTCGTGGTCGAGATGAAGGGCCTGCTGGGCACGAAACCCCAGGAGGAGCGCCATAACGGCGCGCGCAAGCACATTGATTCCATTCCCGGGGTGAAAGTCATCGAGGACGTGGCGGGCTGGATTCAAAGCGAATCGCTGAAACGGATGGAGACGATCCTCCAGGCCAATCCAAAAATTGACGTCGTGTATGCGCACAACGATCCGATGGCGGTGGGCGCGTATTGGGCGGCGAAAAACGCCGGTCGCGAAAAGGACATGATTTTCGTCGGCGTGGATGCGCTGGGCGGACCGGACGGCGGCATCAAGCGCGTGCTCGACGGAATGCTGGCGTGCACTTTTTATTATCCGACCTGCGCCGCCGAGGGGCTTGAATACGCGGTCAAACTGGCCCATGGCGAGCAAGTGCCGAAGGAAATGATTCTCGAACCCGCGCGCATCACGAAAGAAAACGCGCAGGAATGGTATGACAAAGTTACCGTGCAATAAATGTTTCCGGGCGGCCTTGCTGGCCGTGGCAGCGGCAACCGTTTTGTGCGGCTGCGGCGAGTCGCTACACGACACGGCGCACCGGCGGGATATCGGTCTCGCACAATCCATTTTGGCCCGGGATCCATCCGCGATACATGCGCGCAACCGGATCGGCAAAACCCCGCTCCATTATGCGGTCACCTACGGCCAGCCGGACTTCATCAACTTGTTCGTGGCTTATGGGGCGGATGTGGCGGCGGCGGACAATACCGGCCTCACACCGCTGCACGTGGCGGCCATGCTGGGACGGAAAGAGGAAGCCGGGCGCTTGCTGATGTTCAACAGTCCTGTGGACGCGCGCGACCGTTACGGCGACACGCCGCTGCATCTCGCCGCGATTTTCAACCGTCCCGTCTTGGCGGAGCAACTCTGGAAAGCCGGCGCGGACGTCTCCGCCCGAAACAACGCGGGGTTGACGCCGCTCGAATGCGCGCGCGCGCACCGGCGCAAGGAGGCGGCCGCCACGATTGAGTCGCTTGAGGCCCGGCCATGACCGAACCGGTGATCGATAGGGCCAATCCCGTAATCGTGTATACCGACGGCGCTTGCGATCCGAATCCGGGTTTCGGCGGATGGGCGGCCATCCTCATGTATAATGGCCACATGAAGGAACTGTCCGGCGGCGAAGCGCACTCGACAAACAACCGGATGGAAATGATGGCGGCCATCAAGGCGTTGGAAGCGCTGAAAAGGCCATGCGCGGTGATTGTGAACACGGATTCGGAATACCTCAAGCGCGGCGTCACGGAATGGATGCCGAAATGGCGCCGTTTCAATTGGCGCCGAAAGGGCGGCGAACTGAAAAACCTCGAATTGTGGCAGCGGATCGATGAATTGACCCGCCGGCACGACATTCAGTGGCAATGGGTGCGGGGCCACGCCGGCAATCCGCTCAACGAACGCTGCGACGAACTCGCCAACGCGGAAGTCCGGTACCAAAAGGCCCGCGGAAGGCGAAGCGCGGGGGACAAATGAAACGGTCGCAGGAAAGCCTTCTCTGGTATCTCGTGCCGATCCTCATCGGCTTGGGCGGCGTGCTTTTCTCGAACGAATTCGAGAGCGCCGTGACCCGTTTTGCCATCGTCCTGCTGTCGGTGTCGGTGCCGTTGTTCGCGAGCGGCAACATGCTCGCGCGACGCGGCGGCGCGGGCACGGGAAAACTCGTGCTGCTGGCCGGGGTGCTGATGCTGATGATCGGCGCCGCCGCCAGCCTTTCCGAATTTCCCGACACGATGGCGGAGCAGGATATCTTTTCGGAACGAATCGTCGGGATTTCCCGGTGGCTGGGCGCGTTCAGCCTTGTGCTGGGTCTGTTCGTCGTGCTGTTGTCGGTATTGCGAACGGGGGCGGCCGTGGCCGAACTGGGCGAACGGTTCCGTCACTTGGCCGATCTCATGAGCGAGGGATTTATCCTGTCAGCACCCGACGGAACCATCGTCCTCGTCAACCAGCAATTCCTCGACATGCTGGATCTGGCCGAGGAACAGGTCGTCGGGCAGAATGCCACCGAACTCGTGTTGCGAATGGATGCGCAGACCATCAAGGAACATCTGGACATGCGCGCCAAGGGCCTTGCGTCGGAATACGAAATCACATGGCATGTCCGTGGTGAGGAACGCCAATTTTGGGTGCATGGCACACCCATCTTCGACCGCCACGGCGCGCATGCCGGCACACTGGCCACGTTCCGCGACATCACCGAGCGCAACCGCATGGCCAAGCGACTTGAACGGTATGCCAAGGGTCTTCAGGAACTCGTCGAGGAAAAGACCCAGAAGTTGATGCAATCGGAAAAGCAGTTTCGCGATTTGCTGTTGTTCATGAACGAGGGGTTCATCACGGTTGATTCGTCCTACCGGATTCAATTCGCCAACAACCGGATTTGTGATCTGCTGCGGATCAGCCCGCAAGCCATCCGCGGCTGCGAGGTTTTCGATTTTGTGGATCCGCCGGGACGCATGCGGTTGATGGAACTGTTGAAGTCCGGTGAATCGGACCACGCGATCGAAGGGCCGAACGAGTTCGATTTCGTCTGCATTGACGGAACGCTGGTGACGGCGGTCGTTTCCGTGGCGCCGGTACAGGGCGATTCCGAAAGCGATGTCCGCTACTCGCTCGTCATCACGGACGTGAGCGAACTCAAGCGGATGCAACATCAACTTGAAATGCGCGCGATCGAACTCGAGGCGGCCAACGAGGAACTGCGCGCCTACGGCCGCGCCAAGGACAGTTTCCTGTCCAACGTCAGCCACGAGCTGAAAACGCCGCTCAGCACCATCAACGGCTATATCGAGATGCTCGAAACGGGCAGCTTGGGACGTCTCGAGGCGCCGCAGATCAGCGCGCTCAAGGTGATGAGCCGGAATGCCAAGCGGTTGGCAAGCCTAATCAACGAGATGCTTGAATTCAGCCGCATGGAAATACGGGGCATCCAGGTTGTGCGCCGGTTGTTTGACCCCGGTAAACTGGTGCGGGAAAGCATCGCTTCCATCCAGCCGCAAGCCCTTGCCAAGGACATCAGCATCGGCATTTTCGTGCCCGACCATTTTCCGCCCGTCTGGGCCGACCGCGACAAAATCGGACAAGTGCTTGGCATTCTATTGTCCAACGCCGTGAAATTCAGCCACGAGGGCGGCATGATCCAGGTTCAGGTTGTCGAGCGCGCGCATTGCACGCTGGCCGTTTCCATCAGCGACACGGGCATCGGCATCGATCCGGCCTTTCACGCGCGCATCTTCGACAAGTTCTTCCAGGTGGACAGTTCGATGACGCGACGTTATGAAGGGACAGGCATCGGCTTGTCCATCGCCAAGAGCATTGTCGAGGCCCACCACGGCGCCATCGAACTGACCAGCGAACCCGGCAAGGGATCCACGTTTACCGTCGTGTTGACCGGCGCCCTGTTCGATTCCAACGTGCCGACTCATTTGCAGAAAGGATTCGACCGCCTGCACGTCCTGGTCGTTTCCGGCAGCCCAACGCTGCTCCGGGCTATCGAGCAAGTCTTGTCCGGCTGCGGTTGCGTCGTCGAGCAGGCCGCCAACGGTTACGAATGCCTGCGAATGGCCGAGGAAACCCAGCCCAATATCATCTTGTTCAACGAAATCCTGTCCGATGTCGCCGGCCTCGCCACCATTACAAGCCTCCGCAACCATCCCGACACCGCCGCCATACCCGTGCTGCTGCTTTCGGGCGAAGATCCCGCGAAGGCGGAGGAAATCTGCAATACCGCCAGCGGGGTCCATTTCCTTGAAAAACCGTTCAATGCGCGCGGACTCGTCGCCGAAATACGAGCCATCTGCTTCGGCGAACCCGTTGTCCGCGAACGAAACGCCACGGAACCGTCCCAATACGCGTTTCGCGCATTGGTTGTGGACGCGGACAGCGATTTGCTTGAATGGATCGAGTTTGCCCTGCGCCATCGGCACATGACGTGCTGGAATGCCTCAAGCGCGGCGCACGCCCTTGAACTGGCCCAGCGACACCATCCCGACGCGATTCTCGTGGACGGCGACGCGCCTCCGCCTGTTCTGCGCAACACGCTGACCGTGTTGCGCGAATCCATCGTTACGGAGGATATCCCCGTCATTTTGATGGGAGGCGCGCTGCCGGCCGCTGTCCCATCCAAAAGCGTGGCCGCCGTTATCAAGAAGCCGTTTTCAGTGGATGAATTGATCCGGCAGATGCAGGCGGCGCTCGATGCGCGGGCCGTCCCGGTTTGATGGGCGTCCGCATAGCCGTCCGGGACGGGTAGGCCGTTTTCAAGGTAAAAAAAGTTTGAAGACATTTTATTGTGGTGATGTCGGCGGTTCAATACACGGAGGTTGCGCGTGAAATTGGCAGGATGTACGCGGTCTGGCAAGAAAAGCAGGTGGTGGCTTGTGGCATGGGCCGTTTCGGTCGTGTTGTGGGCGGCGTGTTACGGCGCCGGGGTCGAAGCACGATCAAAACCCCCGGCACGCAAAGCCTCCGTAACCGGAAAGAAGGCCCCGAAGGCCCCCGCGCCCGACACCGAGCCACGCAACAACGACATCAGTTCAATATGCGTCGAAGCGGAAACGGGGCTTGTGATATCCGAAACGGACGCGGATCGGAAAAGACCGCCGGCCAGCATGGTCAAGATGATCATGATGTTGCTGGTCGCGGAGGGAATTCATACGGGCAAGTGGAGTCTCGATACGCCGATTCAGATTTCCCCGCGCGCACAGGACATGGGCGGCACACAGGTATTTCTGAAGCAGGGCGAAACGTTTCCCTTGGGCCAGTTGGTGGCCGCGATTGCGGTCCATTCGGCCAACGACGCCTCCATGGCGATAGCCGAAGGCCTCTGGGGGAGCGAAGAGGCGTACAAGGAAGCAGCCAATGCACGCGTGGCGGAACTGGGAATGGCCAACACCGTTTTCCGAAGCGTCCACGGCTTGCCGCCGGACAAAGGCCAATTGCCCGACGAAACCACCGCCCGCGACATGGCGCGTCTGGGCCAATATTGCGTGCTTGACCCCCTGATTCTCGAATGGACCAGCCGGAAAGAACTGCAATTCCGTCCCGATTCGGCGGTCGAATTCAACACCAATAAACTGCTGTGGCCGCTGGACGGATCCGAGCAGGCCGGAGGCATTCGGTGCGACGGCATCAAAACCGGTTACACGCGGAGCGCCGGATACTGCCTGACGGCTTCGGCCGTCAAGGACGGCATCCGTCTTGTCGCCGTCGTCATGGGGGCGGACGGTCTGCATGATCGTTTTGCATTGACGCGCAAACTGCTGGAGGAATCCTTCGCAAAAGTAACCCGAAAACAAGTCGTCAAAAAGGGAGAACCCCTGGGGACGCCAGTCCGGGTCGCCAATTGCGAGACGCCCCGCCTCCAACTCGTCGCGGGTGATGATTTTGCCGTCGTTGTCACCAAAGATGACGTTGACAAACTGGTTGTTGCCCCCCAATTGCCCGATTGGATTCAGCCGCCCGTTGAAGCCGGCAGGCCGATAGGCGAGGCCAAAGTGATGCTGGGCGAAAAGGCGCTGGCGCGCATTCCCGCCGTTGCATCCCAATCGCTCGTTGAAGCCGGCTGGCGCTGGAAACTCATCCAGAGTATTGTTCCCCTGGCAAATCCGGAAATCCAGTAAAAAAACTCCAGACGGTCAACTCAGGCTTCCACAAGCCGTTTCACGGCGTCAAGCGCGGCCGCATAATCAGGATGTTGTGTTATCTCCTTGACATATTCCACATATTGAATGAAGTCGTTCCCATCTATGACGAATACAGCTCGGGACTCAAGCCTCAATTCCTTGATATGGGTGCCATAGGCGCTCCCAAACGCCATGTCCCGATGATCGGAAAGGGTCTGCATCCTTTTTATGCCGGCAGTCCCGCACCAACGGGCTTGGGCAAAGGGCAGATCCGCGCTAACCGTATAGCCGGCCACGCGATCCTCCCATTCGTCCATCTGTTCGTTGAATCGGCGGGTTTGGGTGTCACAGACAGGTGTATCCAGGGACGGAACCACCGAGACAAGCCGAATTTTTCCCGCCGAATCGGACAGAGTGACCACACTTAAATCATTTGCCAACAGTTGAAAATCCGGCGCCTTACTACCAGGCTTCAACCGGGGCCCTATTGCCGTCAATGGGTTGCCCTGAAACGTAACATCCCCTGGCCGCTCCATCATGGTTTACCCTCCTTCTTTGTTTCCAACGTGAGAATCCGGCTTTTTTCATCCATGCGCCGGAGGATCCTATTGGGTATCAGGCGATGCTACTGAATAGGGCGCGATCGCGGCAAAAAAATCCCTTGCCTTTTCCGGCGTCAATGAAAACGGGTTGAATCGCCGAGATCCCCCGAAATGTTTATACAGGGACGCGCCCACATCTCCGGCCCGTATGAAGGCCATGGACCACTTCCCGAACATCCGTTCTGTAATCACTTCATATTCCAACAATGTGACATGGGTATGACGGCGATCGCGGGCAATTTCGCCATACAGATCATTCACCGCTTCTTTCGGACCCTCAAGACATTGCATGAAAAATTTGGGATCATAGCACAACATGCCTGTAATGTCCTTCTCCTTGTTTTTCTTTCTGGACACCTTCAATATTTTTTCCAGGGCGTCCATGTCGCATTCTTCGGTCATCCGGCTCACATAAATCAATCGCACCAACGATTTCATCTGCTTTCGTTTCCCCGTTCAACAATCTCTTGGTGTTTTCTATCGTTCCGTTTCGTTATTTTCAAGTTTGTAAACACAACTTGACAGTACCGGGTTTCCGGAGTCGTGAAGACCTCGGAAGGTAACGCCGATTTCCAAATCGGCTTGCTGAAACACGATATGCCGATTTGGAAATCGGCGCTACAGAGCGGCCATTTTCAATTTCACCACAAGAACACGATACCTGCTCCAACATGAAACTGCCCGTAAAAGCCAATTTTCGTGGAAATTCTCATCCTTTTGTCTCAAGAACGCGGTACTCTCAAGAACACAAGATACCCCCCAAGTATTCCAAAGACACGAAAAAAAAGAGGAATTACGGCAACCGGGGCCGGCTGATCCCGTTTAAAAACGCCTCCCTTTTTCAAGACCTTTCCCTTCCAAATCATTGCTGTCCAAAGGAATTGCAAAAAACCACAATACCGCAAGGAGTCACGTTTTACCTCTGTATCCCGTTCATCGGTTCGATATCTGCGACTATCGGCGTCATCTGCGGAAAATCACATGATCCACAGATGACGCAGATATACGCAGATGGAAAACAGGGCACGGATATTCGGGCCAGGCGATTCCAAACTCAAATCCGCATGTCAGAGCGGCCCTAAATACGATTGATCGGGAACACTTCTTCTTCATCGCGAAGAAAAGGTGTCCCAAGAACGCTTTCCCGGAAAAAACGTTGTCTATTTACTCAAAATGGCTTTCTGCAAGCCGCCATTTGGACAGAGATGCTTCCAAATATAAACTGCCCACAAATGGCTTCCCCAACGATTAAAAACGATTGGCCTGGGCGGCCAACGTTTCATGTTCGCTGCTGGCGGCCGTGCCGCGTTCATCATAAATATTGATGTAGTAAACTGTCGTTGCTTCAGGAAGCATGGCGGACGCTTTGTGCGCGGTCGCATCAAGGTCCGCGGGGATGCTTTCCCAGGGGCGATCCTTCCAGATACCCGTTGCTTTCGTGTAGGCGAGTTCGGCCTTTACGACGGGCGTTTCGGATTGATATTCGACCCATGCGCGGTTCCCGTCGCGGCCTTGTTGGACAATCCGCGGCAACGAAATGCCTTTTTTCAGGATACTGTCCGCGAAGATGCGGATCTCTTCGGGATTTTCACCCGCGCCGCCGTGGCCGTGCGGCATGCGGATCCGGATGCAGAGTTGCCGGGGTCCGCGCGGCAGACGGTATGATTGTTGGAGCGAATCCATCGGATATGCGAAGTCGTTCGTGCCGGTCACCCACAGCATCGGCATGCGGACATTGGGCAGATAGACCGATGGATCCCACAACGAAATCCAACGCTTCGTTTTTTCCTCGCCCAGTTTCGCAAAGGTATCGAGCCACGTCGAGTTCTTGTCAAGGAATCCGCAGCCATACACGGGAACGGCCAGCCTGAACCGGGAATCAACACCCGCAACGATACACGTCAAGTAACCACCCCAACTGATCCCTGTCACGCCGGTGCAATCGGGATTGATTTCCGGAAAAGAACGTATGAGAGAATGCGCCAGAACGGCATCGGCCACGGCATGATAGGTCCATTGATCTTCAATCGGATCGCCCGTTTGGTCAAAGCCGCCCCAGCCGGGCGGTCCTCCGAACTCATGCCGCTCCCATTTTCCATATTCGCCCCTGGGCACGCAGCCGCACGTGTCCATCGCGATGGCGGCGTATCCGCGCGTGTTCCAAAGTCGCACCCATTCATGAAACGCCGTGCCGCCGCCGCCGTGAATCAGAACCATCGCCGGAACCTTTTCGCCGTCCCTTGCGTCCGGCGCGCCGTACCATGCGAAGACGCGCGAGGGCTTGCCGTGATACGGCATGCCCTCGAAGAAGATCGCGCGCATGCCGACGGCTTCGAATCCCTCCGCTGGATAGGTCCGAGGCGCTTGCGACAACTCGTCGAGCCGCCACGGCATATCGGCCCAAACCGGAACCGCAACCAACAGCAACCACAACACAAACCCCAAATATCGCCTCATCCCAACTCCTTCCAACTTCCAACTGCTAATTCCTTACTCCTCAAATACACGGCATCACATTTCCGCCGCATACCGGGATATACGCGCCGGAAATGAAACCGGCGAGATCGGACGCGAGGAATACGACGACATGGGCGATTTCGCGGGCCGTGCCACGGCGTCGTAGTGGAATGCGCTTTCGATAATTCTCTTCATTGGCGTCGCAACCCTCCGGGCGGTTCTCGCTGATCGTCCATCCCGGCGCGACTTGGTTAACCGTGATTCCATGCGCGCCGACTTCCCGGGCAAGCACGCGCAACACGCCGTCCATGCCGCGCTTGCCCGCGCTATAGGCCGACTGGTTTTCCCCGCATTGCATAGCGCATTCGGTGCTGATGCCGATGACACGACCCCAATGGCGTTCAATCATGGCGGGCACAAACGCTTTCGCCATGAACACGTTGTGCAGCACACACGACCGAAACTGGCTCTCGTAATCCTCCGGTTGCTGGTCGAGCACCGACACCCATTCATATTGAATCACCGCATTATTGACGATGATGTCCGCAGACCCCAGCGTTGCGGCGACCTTGTCACGCATGGCCAGGATCGAATCGAGATCCGTCACGTCGGCCTGGATGGCGATTCCGCGTACACCGCGTCTTTCAATTTCCCCGACAAGTTCGCGGGCCTTGGTTTCATTGCGATGATGACAGACGGCCACATCCGCGCCCGCATCGGCCAACGCCCGGACCATTTCGCGGCCCAACTGGCCCGTCGCGCCCGTGACGACGGCTACCTTGTCCGCAAGATTGATTGAAATCACCTTGAATCCTTTCTCTTTCCATAGCACACGCTCAAATTACCGTTTGGAAAGGGTAATTTCAACCATTGCCGGGATTGCCGGATGCGCGGATTTTTTGACTCGCTTCACGTTTCCATGATACACTTCAAACACCCAAGCGCGTACCCGTAGCTCAATTGGATAGAGTACTTGGCTACGGACCAAGGGGTTGGGGGTTCGAGTCCCTCCGGGTACGCCATTTCCCTTTCCAGGTATCTTCTGTGTTCGGCTTGCCGGGGCATTTTGTGCTTGCGCCGGGTGCTTTCGCCTTCGATTTGCATTCCCAGATTGAGGCTGCAATGGCAACGGCCGCGCCACGAATTTCACCATTGCGGTGTCGTAAACGGCCAAGGGCCATTCATGAACGAACCACGGTCAAGGTCCCGAATCGGCAATAAAAAGCCGCCCAGTGTTTCAGGATTTCCGCGCCGGCTTTTCGGCCTTCTCGCAATGCCGGGAACGTTTCTTGTTTTCCCCGGTGTTTTCAAAATGCTTGTTGAAACTTGTGTGGCGTGATCTCTACCATTGCGGACGAGATGCGAACGGCCGTGCGGCGTTTGTATCGCGCGAATGGGGATGGTAGCATGGCTGCCGCATTCGTGCGCGCAGCGTGCGCGTAGTTGTTCTCATCCGGCGCGGGACCAGGCCTCCGCGGCCGGACTATACAATGAACTGGGAGATGCAGGCGCAATGGTGAATCTCGCGAAAGTCGGCAGTCTGGCTCAATGGCGGGCCCTTCGCGGCGAGATCGAAGCGGCGGTATTGTCGTTGCTCGGTCCGCTTCCGAAGGAACGCGTGGAAATCCAGACCAAGACGGTGGATGAAATGCAGTTTTCCGGATATGTCCGCCGGCGGGTGAATTATTTTGTGGACGAGTGGGAGCGGGTGTCGGCGTGGCTTTTTGTTCCGGATCGCAAGGACGAGATGCCGGGTATCTTGTGCTGCCATCGGGCGGTGACCCAAGGTAAGGACGAACCGGCCGGCCTCGAAGGCGATTCGGCGATGTTCATGGCGCAGCGGTACGCCGAATTGGGCTATGTGACAATCGCGCCGGACTGCATCACGGCAGGCGACCGCATCTCTCCAGGCCTTGCCGCGTACGACACGAAGGCGTTTTACAAGGACAACCCGAAAGCGTCGGCCATGGGCCGCATGCTTTCGGATCATCTATACGCGCTCGATGTGCTGTGTGAAGTCAAGCGGGTGGACAGCGCGCGGCTGGGGGTCATCGGCCACGGACTCGGCGCGCAGAACGCGCTGTTCCTCGCGGCCTTTGATGAACGGGTGCAGACGTGTGTGGCAAGCGGCGGGTTTACGCGGTTTGCAACCGACAAGGATCCGGGGCGCTGGATGCGTGAGGGCGGCCTTGTCTATTTCCCGCAGTTGCGCGAAGCCATCAAAACCAAAAAGTTCCCCTTCGACTGGGAACACATCTTGGCCTTGTGCGCGCCAAGCCCGACGCTCGTCGTCGCGGCGGAAAACGATCCCGAATTCGGCAGTCCGAAGAGTTGCGAAAAGGCCGTCGAACTCGCGTCGAATGTGTATCGTCTGCTCGGCGCTTCCGAGGCGCTCGAATTGCTGGTCCACGACGGAATACAACCCATGCCGCCGGAGGTTTACGAGGCGGCGGACGATTGGTTCGAACGATGGCTGTAATTGAGCGCGACACCACCGAAATCATCGCGCGGCTTGCCAACAATATCGAAAAGGTGATATTCGGCAAGCCGGACGTGATCCGGCTTTGTCTTACGGGCCTCCTTGCACGTGGACATATCTTGATAGAGGACATACCGGGCATCGGCAAGACAACCCTGGCCCAAGCGCTCGCCCGTTCGATTGATTGCACATTCACGCGCATCCAGTTCACAAGCGACATGCTTCCCTCGGACATCATCGGCGTTTCGGTCCTGAATCCGAAGACGTCCGAGTTTGAGTTTCGCCAGGGTCCGATTTTTGCCAATGTGGTCTTGGCCGACGAGATCAACCGGACGCCGCCGAAAACGCAGAGCGCCCTACTCGAAGCCATGAGCGAAAACCAGGTGTCGGTGGACGGCGTATCGCGCCCGGTGCCGCAGCCGTTCATCGTGCTGGCGACACAGAATCCCGTCGAATTCGAGGGCGCATACCCCCTGCCCGAATCGCAGGTGGACCGTTTCCTGCTGCGCGTCGAAATCGGCTATCCGCCGGAAGACGACGAACTGCGGATCATGCGCCGGCGCGATCCGCATCAGGCGATCGAAGACCTCGAACCCGTTCTGGGCGCATCCGACGTGGTCCGGTTGCAGGAGCAGGCCGGCGAAGTGGCGGTTGACGATGACGTCGCGCGCTACATGCTCGCGATCGTCCAGGGCACCCGCGCCGACGAACATATCCAATTGGGGGTCAGTCCGCGTGCGTCGCTCGGCCTGTACGAGGCATGCCAGGCGCGTGCGCTCATCGAGGGACGGGACTACGTCACGCCGGACGACGTCAAGCAGATGGCGGTTCCCATACTGGCCCATCGCCTGCTGGTCAAGTCGCGCGGCGGCGACATGGTCGCGGCCGCCCGCGAACGCGCGCGCACCTTGGCCGACGTGGTTCAGCGCATTCCCGTTCCAATCTAACGAGGTTTCATGCGAATTCGCGCCTCCGGATGGGCTTTCCTCATCAGTTTCATGCTCGGCCTGCTGGCGGCGTGGAACACAGGGGCCAATCTTCTGTATTTGGTCGTGGGCGGCATCGGTAGTTTCATCGTGGTATCCCTGATAATCCCGGTGTGGAACCTGCGCGGTCTTTCCGTAATCCGCAGCGCGCCGGACGCCGCCCATCGCGGTGAACCGTTCGGCGTCACGCTGCGCATCAACAATGCCAAACGGACACCCGCCGGAGCCGTTCGCATCGAACGCGCCGGTCCTTCCCCGGCAACCGCCGCGATAGCCCTGTATGTGCCCGCGCGATCCAGTATCGTGTTGCGCACTTCATGGACGTTTCCGAACCGGGGCGTACACCGCCTGCCTGCCATGAACTTGCGCAGTGGATTCCCCTTCGGCTTCTTCGAACGCAGCCGGCCGATACGCGACGAAGTCGAGGTGGTCGTTTATCCCCGTGTAAAATCCGTACGGACGGCATGGATCGAGCGCCTGCCCGGCCCGCGTGCGGCGCCCCGAATTGTCCGCGGCGAGGGCGACGAATTCTTCAGCCTTCGCGACTATGTTCCAGGAGACGATGTCCGGCATATCGCTTGGCGCGCCAGCGCAAAAAGAGGCTCGCTGCTGGTTCGCGAAATGGCGCGCGAGACCTCGCGTTACGTCGTCTTTGCCTTGGACACGCACCGCCCGCCCGACACCCCGGATTTCGACGACCTGTTCGAGGAAGCCGTCGAAATGGTCGCGTCGCTCGCGGTGGCTCTCCTGAACCGGCAATACATCGTGTCTGTTGTTTCGCCCGGACGCCGCCTGCCCGGTTCGGAAGGCAAAAGCCAAATCCGGCGCGTGCTCGACATGCTGGCGCGCGTCACCCCCTCGGACGATCCCGCCCACGGCGGTTTCGGCTGGTTCAATTACGGCGAGGAATACGGGCGCGCCTCGTATGCCTTCATCGCGGCGGACCCTCGCCAATGGGGACGCCGTCTGCCCTTTGGCGGCAGCCGCGTCATCGCCTTGCGGGAGGTGCCCCGTGCCTGACAACCTCCGGCGATCCCTCCAAGTCTCCTCGTTCCTGCTCGTCATGAGCGGCTATCTGGCCCTTGTCACCACGCAGCGGTATACCGCCGCGCTGGCGTTTGCGCCCCTGTTCTTTTATGCCCTCGCGCCGATCGGTGAATACCTTGACGCCCGTTCCCCTTGGTATCGCCGCATCACCGCCGTCGTGTCGTTGTTGAGCCTTGGAGCGGCGCTGGCCTCGCTGGCCGTGCTGGATCTGCTGACGAGTGTCACATTGTTGGTGATGTATATCCAGGCGTACACCCTCCTGCACCGCAAGCGCATATCGAGTTACCATCACCTGCATCTGATGGCCTTTTTCCTGCTGCTGGCCGCCTTCGTACAAAGTCCCGACCCCGAAATCGCGCCTGTCATCGCGCTGTTCGTGATCAGCGCCATCGCCGCGCTCATGGCGCTGCACGCCTGTTCGGAACTCGCCCGGAACGAGGGCATCGGCCCGGGCGAAGTCCTGCCGCTCGGCGCGTTCGACAACGGCATGCCCGTGCTCGATGCGCCGCGGCATGCGCGAGGCGTCACGGCGGTATTTGCGGCCATCGCCGTCGCATGCCTCGTGTTCATGGTGGGGATTTTTTACCTCACGCCGCGCATGGAGGCCGGCCTGCTTGGACGCAGCGACCCGGTGTTGTTCCAAACCGGCCCGTCGCGCACGGTGGACTTGTCCAAGGGCGGCACAATCCAGCAAAGCCAGACGCCCGTCATGCACGTCGAATTCCCGGACGAACCCGGCGGACGCTATCCCGGCGAAATGTATTGGCGCGCCACGGCGCTCGATGACTATCAGAACGGGCAATGGCAGTCCAAGGGCGTTTCCTCCATCAGAACCGAGCCGATGTATTCCGTGTCCGTTTCCGACATTGTCGCGTCGAACACCGGACGGAGCGGCCTCGTCGAGCGCGCCTCGTGGAACAACGCGCGGATTGTCCGCCAGTCCATCTACATGGACGATGCGCCGGAAGACGGCCTGCCCTGCCTCACAATGCCGGAACGCGTGTCCGTATCTGTGAACCGCCGCGCCATCCGGCTGGGTTGGAGCGATCGCGGCGACTACTCGGTTATCATCCTGCGGCGCGGTCCCCAGCGATGGATTCAGTATGAGGCATGGTCCGATGTGCGCCGGTTTTCACCCGAACAACTGCGCAGCGCGCCCGACAACTTTAGGGAACTGCTTTCGCCGCACGATTATGAACGGCTGACCTACCAGGATCTCCTGCCGGAAACCCGGCGGCTGGCACAGGAAATCACGCGCGATCAGCAAAATGTCCATGACAAGGCCGCCGCGATCAATGCCTATCTGAGCGGAAGCAACTATCTGTATACCCTTACGCTGCCTCCCCTGCCGCCGGACCACCCCATAGACGCCTTCATCAATCAGACCCGGCGCGGGCATTGCGAACTCTACGCCAGCGCCCTGGCCCTCATGCTCCGATCGCTGGGCGTGCCCACGCGCGTCGTCGCGGGATACCGAGGCGGCGAATGGAACGATTCGGATGCCGCGTACACCGTCCGCGCCGACATGGCGCATTTGTGGGTCGAAGTCTTCTTTCCGGGTTATGGCTGGATTACCTTCGATCCGTCGCCGCGCGGGGTCGAAAGCCTGGTAACGCGCAACTGGCTCGCGCAGGCGGTGTCCCGCCAAGTGTTACGCGCAAAGATTTTCTGGTACCGCGACGTAATCGGTTTCGATCGCGCCCTGCAACTGACCCTGTTCCGAAACGCGGGATTGCAACTGGTCGGCTTGGGTTCCGAATTGTTTGGCGCGGCGGACCTCGGCCAAGCCATCAACCCGCGGGGGCCGTGGTTGCTGCCGATCTCGGCCCTTGTGCTGTGCGCCGCCCTTGTCGCGTGGCGGAAACGATCCCGCGCCCGGGCGCAATCATTGTATGCCGGGGCGCTGTCCGCCGATCAGCACCGGGCCGTTACGCTTTACGAACGCCTCCGCCGACGGCTCCGGCGCATGGGCGTATCTGTCGCAGGCCTTACCGCCAACGAAATCCAGCAACACATCGAAACCGTGCCGATCGTGAACGACGCGGCGGCCGTACGCGAACTAATTGAAACCTATAACCAGGTCCGGTTCGGAGGGCGCCCGCTGACCCGCGAACGCTACGCCGCCCTGAAACGCCTCCTGCGCTCCATCCAATTCCGGGAACGCCCGACTTGATTTTTCAGGCCCGGAGACGTCGCGCAGCACAAGGAGGCATGACGGCCGGACGCTCAATTACTGGGCGCCGCGGCCGGTCAAAACAATCTTCACGGTGCCAATGAGAATCCGCACATCAAGACGGAACGAAAGGTTGGCGATATAGGCGAGATCGTACCGAAGCCGGTCGGCGGGCGTGCTGTCGTAGCGTCCCCACACGTGCGACAGCGCCGTCACGCCCGGCCGCACACGCAACCGCAGGGGAAAAAAAGGAAGTTCTTGGGAAAATTTTGAGATGAAATGGGGCCGTTCGGGACGTGGACCCACAAGACTCATGTCGCCTTTGAGGATATTCCACATCTGCGGGATTTCGTCAATGCGTTTTGCGCGTAGGAACGCGCCCACGCGCGTGACACGCGGATCATCCTTGGTCGCCCAGACCGGCCCCGTCTCCTTTTCGGCGTCCACGCGCATCGTGCGCAGTTTGAGAATCTCGAATTCACGCCCGTTCTTTCCGGCGCGGATCTGGCGATAGAACACAGGACCCGGCGTTTCGAGGCGAATGGCAACGGCGGCGGCCAGAAGAATCGGCGAGGCCATCGCAAGCCCCGCGATCGCGCATGTAATGTCCATGCCCCGCTTGATGAACGCATACGGCCCCGACAACGGGCGCGGCTTGAGTTGGATGAGCGGAAGACCTCCAATTTCGTAGAGGTCGAGGCGGCTGATCATTGAATGATAGAATGTGGGGACAATATGCACGACAATGTTCCGGCGTTCGCAGAGGTCCACGATGCCCGGCAAATATTCGGGATTTTGGGCGAACACCTCGCCGACAATCAGGATTTCGTCCACGTTGTAGCGTTCGACGATCGCGTCAATCTCGCCGATGCATCCCAGAAAATCCGGCGGCGGCGTTTCGTTTTTCGACGAAACGCACCCGGCAACCCGATGGCCGACACGCGAATATTCCTGCAATTCCCGCGCGATGTCGGCAATCCTATCGGGGTTTCCAACCGCAATCACGCGACATTGCAGATCCCCTCGCTTTCGGCGGTCCGCCGTGTACCAGACACGCCAACCGGGCAGGATTACCAATTCGATTGCAAGCGCCGCCGCAAAAACCGAACGTCCGATGACCTGCGTTTCCGGCGCATAATAGAGAATCGCGAAAGTCGCCAACGCAAACGAGGCGAAATTGGCTAAAAGCACGCCCAGCGCCGCCGAAAACGCCAAGTCCGATTCGCTGCGCGTTTTCCCGAAGTCGTAGGACTCGAACGCGGCTAGGCTCGCGATGTGAATGGCCACGAACGGCAAGAGGCAGCGCGCAAGCGTGTCAAGCATCTCCGGCGACGCGCCGAAGGCCACACGCGCAACCGTGCAGCCCACGTAGGTGTACACGACGAGGACGGCGTCGGCCAATATGGCGGCGATTATTCTCATGATCCACCCTGGCCTCCGCCGCCGTTCACCGATCGGATTTCGATCGGCCAAAGCGGTATCGGGCCCGTGCCGGACACCGCGGCGACGCTTATCGTGTACCGCCCCGGCGCCGTATCGGGCGGAATTGTCAGCGCAAATGACTCAATCAGGACATCGCCGCGAAAACAAGGACCCGGTCCCAGTTGCCGGGGCGACGACGCGAGCGACACTTCCGCGCCCCCGGCGAAAGGCAATGCGCGAAAAGACAATTCCGGCAGCGCCCGGCCCCGCGGATTCCCCGTGAAGAGAATGTAAAGGCCGGCCAAGATGGTCGCGCCCGATTCGGCGGTCTCCGGCGGAAGATCAAGACCCAGCACGCGCGCGCCCAAATCCAGCGAGCGATCGATGGGCATCGGCGGGGTTAGTTTTTCGCGCAGCATGCGCATGCGCGCCGCCTCGCCCGAATAGCCGCCGGCGGCGTAGAGATCGTGCAGCGCCTGCAGAGTCCACAGGGATCGGGGAAACATTTGCAGATGACGTTCGAAAATCTCGATGGCCTTGGCCGTCCGCTCCATTGAACGATAGGCCACGCCCATGTCGTACAGAACTTGCTTTGCCTCGGGAGCGTCCGACAGATTCAACACCTGTTCGCGCACCGCAATGGCTTCTTCCAGTCTGTCTAGTTTCTGATAGGCGTCGCCCAGCGCCGAAAGGGCCTCGATGGCCTGCGCGGAACTCGACGCGGCCTTGCGAAGCGGCGCAAGGCAGCCTTCATGGTCGCCTTGCCGAAACAGGGCAAGTCCGTAATGGAGGTTGGCCCGCGCATCATCGGGAAAACGGTCGAGGTAATTCCGGCACATGGCCAGCAGTTCGCTGCGGCGGTTCTTGCGTTCCAGGAAAAAGGCATACCGCGCGAGCGCCGGCGCATTGCGTCCCGACACCGCCACCGCGCGCGCGTACGCGGCATCCGCCTGCTCATCCATCCCGTGCGCGTCGTAGAAGCGCGCCAGCTCCGTCAGAACCGCCGGGTCGGCTCCGCGCCGTTCCGCCGCTCTCCGAAACAACGCTTCCGCGCTGGACGCATCGCCGCGTTCCTCGGCGGCCTGTGCGTTGCGCAGGATCGTTTCAACGGAATGCTCACGCGCAATATTCGCCAGACGATCGCGATACGCCGCGGCCGCCGCCACGCACAGCACGAAACTGATCATGAGCGCGGCCCACGCCACGCGCGGCGCGGTCAGCCGCCCTTTTTTCCGAAGGTTGTCTGCTGTCATCCATTCCGCCTCGACGGGTATTCTATCATCCCCCTTGGAGACCGTTCCTGTCAAAATCGCGCAGGCACGAGCATTTCGAAAATATTTCCAACCGCCCGTCGGTCCTTTTCGCCATCGTCATCGGTATCGCCATCGAAGACCCGCCCCCCCAAAAAACCGGTAATCCGCCTTGGCCCGCCCGTTGCCGGGATGCGCGGGAATCTGTAAGATGGCACGTATGCGTCGAACCGGCGCCCATCGCAAGGATTGCCGGATCGGGAGATTGGACAGGGAATTGCACGGAGACGGGCCATGAACAGCCAGGATATCCGATGGATACAGCGTTACAATCACCTCGGGCAAGCATACGGGCAATTGCACAATGCCGTGGAACTCGCCGGACAGCGCGCGTTGAGCGATCTGGAAGAACAGGGCATGATTCAAGCCTTCGAGTACACCCACGAACTGGCATGGAACGTCATGAAGGATTTTCTCGAAGATCAGGGGCTACGCGATCTCTATGGGTCGAAGGACACCACGCGGGAGGCGTTCAAAAGAGGTCTCATCGAAAATGGTGAAATCTGGATGGACATGATCAAGAGCAGGAATCTCAGTTCGCATACCTACAACCGCGATGTCGCCCGAATGATAGTCCGGGCGATTCGGGAGCATTACTGCATGGAGTTCGGGCGGCTTCTCGAAAGATTGAAGCCTTTGACCGGAGAAAAATCGGCATGAAGTTCGGTTTGAAGGAAACGGTCATTGGGCAAATTCAGTCCGTGTTTGCCCGCTATCCGCAGGTGGAGCGGGCCATTCTTTACGGTTCTCGCGCCAAAGGACCCTGCAAGACCGGTTCCGACATTGACCTGGCGCTCGTTGGCGGGGACGATCTGAATCTGAAGGTGCTGTACCGTATCATGGACGACATGGACGATCTGCTCCTGCCGTATTCCTTCGACCTTTCCATCCTGCGGTACATCGGCGACCCCGAAGTGGTCGATCACATTCGGCGAGTGGGAAAACTTTTTTATCAGAAAGCGGCGGAGCCAGCCCCGCAGGAACCACTTCCCCCTGAAAACGGGAACGCCGCCACGAAAGAATCGTGAGGCCCGCCCGTTGCCGTTCCCTTCGGCCGGCCGCCGCATTGAACACCGGCGCACATCGTGGCATGATGTAGCCGCGCGAAATCGAGGAGACGATGTCATGCAGGATAAAACGAGCTTGGGCCACACCATTCGCACCTTGCGCGAGGCCCGCCATCTGAGCGTCGAACAACTCGCGGAAAAAAGCCAACTCAACCGGAAACTGCTCGAGGAACTCGAAGCGGACGAACATGTCGCGTCGCTGGCGCCGATTATCAAGATCGCGCGGGGACTCGGCGTGCCGTTGAGCGCGCTCATAGACGACGCGCCGACGGCGGCGCCGGTGGTCGTTCGGGGAGGGCGTTCGGAAACGTCCATGGAAATGTCGGGGCTGGGACCGTATTGCCTGAGCACGCTGGATTTTCATCCGCTCGCGAAAAACAAACGGGACCGCCACATGGAGCCCTTCGTCGTGGAGGTGCATCCGACCGTGCCCGAAGAATGCACGCTGTCGTTTCACGATGGCGAGGAATTCCTGTACGTCCTTTCGGGGCGCATCGAGGTCATTCATGGCGGCCAGCGCTACGAATTGGCGCCCGGTGACAGCATCTATTACGATTCCTCGACGCCGCACCAGGTTCAAGCCATCGGCGATACTGACGCGCGAATCCTCGCGGTCGTCTACGCCTGATCAAAATGAACCGGCGTCATGCGATACTTGCGGTCGTCATCGTAGCGGCAGCCATGTCCGCGCAAGCGGAGGAATCCGCCGCGCACAAGGCGTTCTTTGCCCGGCCCATTCTGCTGGCCGCGCATCGCGGCGGCGTGAACCTCTGGCCGGAAAACACCCTGACCGCCTTCCGGAACGCCGCGGACACATGGCCCGGCATCCTTCTCGAAGGCGACGCACAATGCACGAAAGACGGCCACGCCGTACTGCTCCACGACCGGACGGTGGATCGCACAACGAACGGCACGGGGCGCATCGAGGACTTGACCCTGGATCAAGCCAAGTCGCTCGATGCGGGCTATCGCTTCACGCGCGACAAGGGCGCGACCTATCCCTATCGCGGCCAAGGCATTACGATTCCGACATTCGCGGAGGCGCTGGCCGCCCTGCCGCAATCGCGGTTCCTGATCGAAATCAAGAATCATCCCGGCGTGCCAGAGGCGATTGTCCGGGATATCGTGGCGGCCAACGCATTCGACCGCGTCATTCTGGCCTCGTTCAATCCAATCCTTGCCGCGCAGGTACGCAGGCTCAACCCGAATATCCTGACCTGTTACGATGTCCTGGAAGGCGTGAACATGCTGGTGCGATTGCGGTCGGGGCGCTGGGCGGACTATCGCCCGCAGGCGGATATGTTGGCAATCGCGGACGATCTGATTGACGCGTTCCACATCGAACCGGACGAGATTCGCGCCATGCAGGCCAAAGGCATCCCCGTGCTCGTCCATACCGTCAACGGTCCCGATGAAATGCGCCTTTATCTTGCGCAGGGCGTGGATTCCGTGCTGACGGATTATCCCGAACGCCTGGCCGCCGTGATCGGCGAACGCTGAAACAGCGCCGCCGAATGAAAACCAGAGGAGTCGAGCGATGCGGAAGTTGATGGTGACGGGATATGGCGGCTTCGTCGCGGGAAGCGTGGTGTGGCAGGCGGCGCGAAGCGGGGATTGGAACGTGTACGCGTTGTCGCTCCTCGAGAAGCAGGAGGAGCGGGAACGTTTTCATTGCATCCCGTTCGACTTGTGCGACGGGGCAAAGCTGGAAAAGGTTTTCGCGGAGGTCCGCCCGGAGGCGGTCGTACATACGGCGGCGTTGGCGGACATTGATTACTGCCAGACCCATCAGGCGGATGCCGTGCGGGTGAATGTGGATGCGACGCGGGACATGGCGCGGCTCTGCGCCGGGTCAGGCGCGAAAATGATCCTGTGTTCGACGGACACCGTGTTCGACGGCACAAAAGGCATGTATACCGAGGAGGATTCCCCGCACGCGGTCAACTTCTATGCCGAGACAAAGGTCGAGGCGGAGCGGATCGTGCGCGAGACGGTTCCGAACGGGGTCGTGGCGCGGCTGTCGCTGGTGATGGGTTTGTCGGTGCTGGGCGCAGGCAATTCGTTCCTGGCCAAGATGATCACTGCGCTAAAAAAGGGCGAACCGGTCCAATTTCCCGCAAACGAAATACGCACACCGGTGGACGTTATCACGGTGGGCCGGGCCTTCCTGGAACTGGCGGGAAACGATTTCGCCGGGACGATTCACCTTGCCGGTTCGACGCGGATCAACCGTTACGAGATGGCATGCGAAATCGCCGCGCATCTCGGTTATCCGCGCGAACTCGTGATCGCGACCGACTCCAACGCCATGCCGGGCCGCGCGCCGCGTCCGAACGACGCCTCGCTGGACAATGCCAAGGCGAAACGACTCCTCGAAACGCCGATGCAATCCCTCATGGGCGGCCTTGACCTCGTGCTGCGCATGAAACAGGCGCAGGAAAGCGAATCGGTATTCTGACCACGGCATCATGCGCTCAAGCGCTCCTGTAACGTGCTGAGCGCTTCCATAATGGCAGGATCGGGGCGCCGGTCAATGGCCTTGCGCAGTTTGGGCAACGCGCCGCCGACTTTCCTGCCGCCGCGCGCCGTTCCGAACAAGTGCCGGCTGACCGTTGACTGCGACAGGTCGAGGAGGACGGCGATGTCTTCCTGTGTCTTGCCATAATAGAAGTACAAAAGCACCACTTCGCGCTGGCGTCCGGTGAGTTCGGACTCGATCAGTCCGCGCACGGACGGGGCCACCTCCTGGTAGAATTCCCGCAGGGCATACCGCCGCTCACGATCTTCTTCCGTCTCAAACCATAACGCACGATTCGCGGGGATACGATCAAGATTCGCTACATCGATCGAGATTTCCCAATATTCGGGCCGGTATTCCGTCATAACCGCAGCCTCCTTCCGTCTTTGTCTGTCGTTTCTTTTCCGTTTGTCGTCTGGCGGGCCATTCGAGCCCCATGCCGTTGATGTGTCGCAATCGCCGATTTCGGAACATCGTTCATTCTCCTTGTTGCCGTGTTGTGCCAAGCCGAAAAAAAGAAGCGCCGCGGAACGAATCGTTTTGGGGTTCGCTCGCGGCGCCTCGATGGCTCCGATCTATGGGATTAGCCTATCTGGTCGAGTACACCTCCCCGGACGAACCGTGCGGATGCAGTCGGTGCAACATTCGCCGCATCGCCTTGCCGTATGTAAAACGCCACGTCATCCGATGTCTCTCCTTTACTGTAAAAAATTATACGGAAGCGCTGAAAACAATTGCAAAAGGAAGCAATCGCTTTGCTTATGTATCGTTTTATGCATACTTCAAGTCCCTGTACATTTTTGTGCAATTCATAATTGAAAAACAAGAAGCTGTACAAAAATGAACGCAGTAATTTCTGGACAAAAATATGCGCAAAATGCTTTGGCGTATAGATTTGTGCTTTTTGTCAACAATTGGCACGCCAAATGCTCTTACCAAATTACCATGGAATCGAATCAATCAAGCGAGAAGGAGAATGGAAGGATGTACGCGGAAGTGGCGACGCCATTGGAGGTGGTCCAAGCGAATCTGCCCGGCTGGCAGGTGATCGAAAAGGAAAGAAAAGAAAAAAGGGGGCGCATTTTGGTGGTGGACGACGAAAATGGCCCCCGGCAGGCGTTGCGCATGCTGCTCAAGGAGGAATACGAAGTTTTTCTGGCGTCCGATGTTGCCTCGGCGCTGGTGATTTTGGAGCGGGAATCCATTGATTTGGTCATTACGGACATCCGGATGCCGCGCCAGTCCGGCGTGGATCTCCTTCGGATCATCAAGGAGCAACATCCGGAGATTCAGGTCATTATCCTGACCGGCTACGCGCATCTGGACACGGCGATGAAGGCGGTGGAATTCGGCGCGTTCGTCTATCTGGAAAAGCCTTTCGACAACAACGCCATGCTGACCTATGTGCATGCGGGGCTGGACAAGACGCGGCAGGAACGCGAACGCCGCGTGATGGAACGCCTGGCCATCGAGGCGAACCGTTTCGAGACGTTCGGCAGGCTGGTGTCGGGCGTGATGCACGACATGGGTTCGCCGCTGTCGGTCATTGGCGCGACCATCGAGATGATGCTGGACAACCCCGAACGCACCGACGCCACGGATCGCCTCAAGACGATGCAGGCCCAGGTCAGGCACTGCAGCGAAATGGTCCGTTCGGCGATGAACGTGCTGCGGCAGGAAAGCCGCGGCAAGACGATGTTCAGTCTCAACAGCGTCGTCAATACCTGCCTGGAAGTGGGGCATCCGTCCATGCGGACCTGCGGTGTCACGGCGCACAAGGAACTCGCGCCGGATTTGGGTTCGTGTCTGGGCGATTTGGTGCTTGTGCGGCAGGCCGTGCTCAACCTGATTGCGAACGCGTGCCAGGCCATGAAGGAGTGGGAGGAACCGCGCGAACTGTTCCTGCGCACATGGATGGAAGACGGCGAGGCATGCTTGGCGGTCGAAGACACGGGGCCGGGCATTCCGGAAGAACATCGCGAGTGCATTTTCGATGCCTTCTTCACGACCAAGGGCGAACAGGGCACCGGCCTTGGACTGGCCGTGGTCCGGAACGCCATGAAACAGCACGGCGGATCGGTCGCGTTGCTGGAGCGTCCCGGCCGGGGCGCCACGTTCGTGCTGCGGTTTCCGACGGTAACGCTCGAGGAAGCGGTAGAAGCCATGCGGGACAACAATGTCAGGACGCTTTGACGCGGGACAGTAATAGATTCACGTAACGTGATTTCATTTGCCTGCTTGCCATGGCGCGCTTGATCGGCGGCAGTTTCACGATGGCGCCGAGGATGGCCGCCATGGCCCGATGGCTGGCCGACGCCTGATTGTCGAAAATCAATTCCGGAAGTGTTCCGCGCTCGACGGCCATGAGTACGGCGCGATGGACGGAATCCACCGGCGTGATCACGCGTTCGGAGCGCGATTCGAGTTTCAGGGCATTCTTGCCGCAGGCGCGCACGCACACCCCGCAACCAAGGCACATGCGATCATCGAGTTTCGCGACCCGGCGATTCGGCGCTGCGGAATCGTTTGCCGAAACCAGCGCCATCGCCTCGACCGGGCATGCGGACACGCAGCGGCCACAGCCCGTGCAGGCGTCCAGGACGACAACGGGAATGAAGTTCGTCGTGTGGATGGGCCGCATCACGCCGAACTTGCGCGCGGCCAGCATGGCCTCGCAACAGCATCCGCAGCAATGGCAGATGAAACTCACGCGCCTTTGGTTGTTTTCGGCGAATTGGACCAATCCCCGTTCGGTGGCCTGATTGAGCAGATCCACGGCCTCGGCCTTTTCGATGGCGCGGGCGTAGCCGTGCCGGATAAGCGAACCGGCCGCGGCATTGAAGGTCATGCAGATATCCATCGGCGCATCGCACGCCTGGCCGATATGCTGTTTCTTGTGCCGGCAATAGCACAGGCTGACGCCCACTTGCGGCGACGTGGCGATGACTTCCGTCGCCCGCTCGTAGTCCATGACATGCAGGGCGTTTTCACTCGACAACACCGCCTCCTGCACAAGCACGCGGCCGAACTGCGTCTCGCCGGTCGCGAAGAGCGCCTTGACGAAATCCTCCTCGACGTGGAGGTACTGGTGGAACAGTTCCGCGAGGACATGCTGGTCTATGTCGTCACGCACGCGCATCATCGAAAACTCGAAGAATCCCGCCATCGGCGGCGGAAGAATGTAGTGCATGGCGCCGTCGCGTCCCGGAAAATCGAGCAGCAACGCGCGATCCGCAAGGCGGTCAAGCAAAGCCTGCGCGTCCGCAAGGGACATCTGCCACACCGTGGCGGCCTGCTTGACGCCGAAGGGCTTGATGGGAAGCAGCGCAACCTTCGCCGCCTCCTCTTCGGAAAAGAGCATGCCGAGGATTTTGTACAAGAGATCCGACGGCGGCGCTCCCTGCGGCGCCTTGTTCAGGCGCGCGACGAGTTGTTGATATCCCGTTTTTGCCGTGGCATGAGCCATGCAGCCTCTCCCGTTTGTTTTCGGAACATGCGCGGAACGATCCCAATGCGTTTACGGTATCACAGCGGCTGCCCTATGCGCAATGGGTCGCACAAACGGGGCGGGCCTGTGCGATAGGGATAATGCGGGGCGCCAAATTGCCCCTTTATCTTGTGGTATGCGCTGTGGTATACTCCGCAACAATACAATATATGGGGAGTGCCGCGGGTGAATGGATTGAAACGCCGGGTCCATTTCGTCGGGGTTGGCGGTATCGGCATGAGCGGTCTTGCCGAAATCCTGCTGAACCTCGGTTACGATGTTTCGGGATCGGATCTGAAAGCGACGGAAATAACGGACCGTCTGGCCGCGTACGGGTTGCGGTTTTATGAAGGCCATGCGGCATCGAATATCGGCGATGCGGGCATCGTCGTGGTGTCGGCGGCGGTGAAATCCGACAATGCCGAAGTGACGGCGGCTCGCGAGCGCGGCACGCTGGTGATTCATCGCAGCGACATGCTCGCGGATTTGATGCGCCTCAAGCCGAACGCGGTGGCGGTCGGGGGCACGCACGGGAAGACGACGACGACCTCCATGATCAGCGCGTTTCTGGACCGCGCAAACATCGGCGCGACGAGTATCGTGGGCGGCATCCTGCACCGCAGCGGAACGAATGCCCGCTGGGGAACGGGCGATTATCTCGTCGCGGAGGCCGATGAACACGACGGCTCGTTTCTCCGGCTGCATCCGACGATTTCGGTGGTCACGAGCATTGACGCGGAACATCTCGAATATTACGGCACGTTGGATGGCATCCAGCGGGCTTTTGTGGACTTTTGCAACCGGATTCCCTTCTACGGCTATTCGATCGTGTGCTGGGACGAGCCGAACATCCGCGCCGTGATACCGGAAATCGAAAGCGTATGCATTCCGTATGGTATCGAGGACGGCGCGGCGGTTCGCGGCTCGAATATTCAGCTGGCCGTGCCGGATCCGTCCCGCCCCAAGGCGGCGCAACTGTCGCATCTGCGCACCCGGTTCGACGTGGAGGTGCATGACGAGCGCTTGGGGCTGACCGGCCGCATGGGCACGCTGGAAGTCAACGCAATCGGGACCCACAATGTCCGCAATGCGCTGGGCGCCTGCACGGTGGGCCTGTGCCTCGGCATGCGTTTCGGCATGATTGCCGACGGTTTGAAATTGTTCGACGGCGTCCAGCGGCGGCTGCAAGTCCGGGGCGAAGCGCGCGGGGTGCTGGTTGTCGAGGATTACGCGCATCATCCGACGGAGATCGCGAGCACGCTGGAAGCGGTGCGATGGGCCGAACCGAAACGGATCGTCGCGGTGTTTCAGCCGCATCTTTACAGCCGGACGAAATTCTTCCGGGACGATTTTGCCCGCGTGCTGGCTTCGGTGGATCGCGCCATCGTGACCGACATCTATCCGTCCCGCGAGGAACCGATGCCGGGCGTTGATTCCAGCATCGTGGTCGAGGCGGCCCGCGAACAGGGCGCGGCGCATGTCTCGTTGATTCGCGACATGTATGCCGTGCCGGCCCAAATCGCCCCGGATCTCGAACCGGGCGACATCGTGCTCGTGCTGGGAGCCGGAAACATCAACCGCATCGCCGAACCGTTGTTGCAGGAATTGGCGCGCACATGAAGCCATCGCCCCCCAGGCGCAAACGACTGCCCAAGGAAAACCCGAAGCCGCTGACGGCGCGCTGGCCGTTCCGCCTGATCGAAACGCTGGCGTGCCTGGCGCTCATCGGGGCATTCATCGGCGGCGGCGTCTATTACTTGCGAACAGCGCCGGAATTCCGCGTGCGGACCATCCGGGTCGAGGGCGCCAACAAACTGGCGGACGAAACCATCATTCAGTTGTCCGGTATCACGAACGCGGATTGCACGCTTTTTCTCAATTCGGCGGCCATCCGCGCGCGGATCATGAAACAGCCGTATGTGCGCGAGTGCAAGGTGACGCGGCATTTTCCGGGGTGCGTGGCGATCGCCATCGAGGAACGCACGGCGCTGGCGACCCTGATGGTGAACAACCGCCTGTTCGAGGTGGACGACGAATGCAACGTGCTGCGCGAAATCGAGCCGGACAAGCCGCATCCGGGCCCCTTTATCACGAATGCGGACGGCTTGGGATATGTCGAACCGGGCAAGAAACTCGACAATAATCCGGTGGCCTGCGCGTTGGCGGTCTGGCGCGCCTTCAGCCAGACGGCCATGTCGCGCGAAGTGACCGTTTCAGAAATATCCGCCGCCCAGGAAAACCGGCTTTGCATGTATTGCAACGAACTTGAATTCGAGATCCGGTGGGGACGCGACAATTTCGAGAAACAGGCCCGCAAGCTCGATATATTCTGGCGGTCGCAAACGAAGCCGGTGCGGTGCAAGAGTTATCTCGATCTGCGGTTTGGAAACGATGTGGCATGCAAATAAAGACTGAAGGCTGAACAGGCCTCGGACGGCGCCAGGAAGAAACAGGAGATATTGCCATGACGACGATTGGGATGTCGGACGAGTTCACGACGTTCGCGCAACGCGCGGTAATCAAGGTCTGCGGCGTAGGCGGCGGGGGCGGCAACGCCGTGAACCGCATGATCGCGGCGGGACTGCGCGAGGTCGAGTTCATCGTGGTCAACACGGACGCGCAGGCGCTTCAGAATTCACCCGCACCACGCCGGCTGCAAATCGGCCTTGAAACGACCCACGGTCTCGGGGCGGGGGCCAAGCCGGATATCGGCCGGGCCGCCGCCATCGAGGATCGCGATCGGCTTTCCGAGGCGCTCAAAGGCGCCGACATGGTCTTTCTGACGGCGGGTCTCGGCGGTGGCACGGGCACGGGCGCGGGACCGGTCGTGGCCGAAATTGCGAAGGGCACCGGCGCGCTCGTCGTGGCCATCGTGACGCTGCCGTTTTCGTTCGAGGGCATCGAGCGCATGGAAAACGCCCGCGAGGGACTCAAACTGCTCGAGGAACAGGTGAACAGCCTCATCGTCGTGCCCAACGATCGCGTCGCCGCGCTCGGACAAAACAAGATTTCGTTTCTGAACGCGTTCCAGCAGGCCGACGAAGTCCTGCACAACGGCGTGCGCGCCATCACCGATCTGATTACGGTGCATGGATTGATCAACGTGGATTTCGCCGACGTGCGCACCGTGATGGAAATTGGCGGACGGGCGCTGATGGGCATCGGCGTGGCCGAAGGCGAGAACCGGGCCGTGCGCGCCGCGCAGGAGGCCATTGTCTGCCCGCTGCTGGAACAGTCGAACATTCAGGGCGCGCGCGGCGTCATCGTGAACGTGACCGGCGGCCGCGACATCGGCATGCGCGAGATGGAAGAGGCCGTTTCGACCGTGCGCAAGGCCGCGCACCCGAAAGCGCGGATCATATTCGGCGCGGTGGTGAGCGAGGAAGAACGCCCCGAACTTCAGGTGATGGTGATCGCGGCGGGATTCGATCCGGACATGGCATCGGAGTATTCGGACCAGGGGCTTGTGTCGGCGGCGGAAACGCCCGTGGCCGCGCCGGTCGAACCGCCCGTGTTCGCGCCGGCCCCCGCCAAGCCGGTGCTCCCGCCGGAGCCTGCTCCCGTCAAACCCGGCACGCAGATCGAGTTTGCCGTGAACAACAAGGACACGGTCGAGGCCGGCGTGTCCACTACGGTGTGGGCCGGCAACGAACCGGAACCGGAACCGGCCGTCCAGCGTTCCGGCGGCTCGCAGGACGACGACATGAATCTGCCGACATGGCTGAGGAAACGGCTGAAGAAGTAGGTGGTTGGAACGGGAAGATACGTGTAAGAGAAATCGCAGATCTAAAAAATCGTAATCGGAGAAGACAATCATGGCGGTGCGAATTGGATTTATCGGCGCGGGCGGCAATGCGAATTGGCACATGGATATGTTGCGGGACGTTCCGGACGCAAAGGTTGTCGCGGTAACGGATCTCGCGTTCGACAAGGCGAAAACGGCGGCGGAAAAACACGGCGCGAAACCCTATGCCAGCCATAAAATCATGCTGGAAGAGGAAAAACTGGACTGCTGCTACATCTCGGTGCCGCCGTACCAGCATGGCGAGCCGGAAATAGACGTCATTCACAAAGGATTGCCGTTTTTCGTCGAAAAACCGCTGGCGACGACATGGGATCTCGCCACGGATATCGCGGACCGCATCGAGAAACGCGGAATCGGCACCTGCGTCGGCTACCAGATTCGTTATCTCGATATCATGGACCGCGCAAAGGAAATGCTGGACGGCGCCTTTGTGAACATGGTCCAGGGCCATTACGTCTGCGGCGCCATCGGCGGCTGGTACACGCGGCTGGCGTTGTCGGGCGGACAGATCACCGAGCAGGCCACGCACATGCTCGACCTGATGCGATTCCTGCTTGGCGACGTCGAATGGGTGTGCGCGACGAAACGGCAGGGCGCGGTGGTCACGGCGGACAAATTGGAGGCGAGCGCGTTGGGCAAGGGGTCGGTGTCGAGCCAGACGGCCGGGCTTCAATTGCACGAGTACAATATCTGGGACGCGACCACGCTGCTCATGCAGTTCGAATCCGGAATCCCGGGCGTTTTCGTGTGTTCGTGCCAGGTCAATTACATGTTTGAAGTTTTGTTGGATGTTTTCACAACGGATTTCCGCCTGAAAATTGACTACGAGAAAATGTCCATCATTCGCAAATCCGGCGGTGAAACCACGACCGAGGTAATCCGGGCCGACACATCGCCGAAAATTGACGCGACGTTTGTCAACGCGGTGAAGACCGGCGATTTCTCGAAGGTCCGCAGCAATTACGCCGACGCGATGAAAAGCCTTGCGGTATCGCTGGCGGCGGTGGAATCGGCGGAAACGGGCGAAATCGTCTGCACAGCCGATTGACATTGCTTTGAATGAGTACAGATAATGCCTGCACGTTGGTGTAGGCGGACGACAAGGAAATAGCGTTCATGGATCCGACCAGCATAATCGGCATTATCCTGGGCATCGTCCTGGTGGTGGGCGCCGGCATTGAAGAGGGGCTGCCCCCGTCGTCGCTGATTGCCCCAAGCGCCCTTGTCATTATTCTGGGCGGCACGATCGGCGCCACCATGACATGTTACTCGATGAACGAAATCAAGTCGCTCATCTCGGCGACATCATCGGCGTTCAAGAAACGCACCGTCGAGTTCCCGGACCTCTTCGAGATGTTCGGGGAACTGGCTACGCTGGCGCGCCGTGAAGGGTTGTTGGTGCTTGAAAACCATCCGATTCCCATAGACAGCCCGCTTCTGAAACGCGGCGTTGGCTTGATTGTGGACGGCACAGAGCCGGCGCTGCTGCGCGACATGCTCACAACGGAACTTTACACCTTCGAGGAACGCGCCAAAACCATGGCGGGCATCTGGTCCACGGCGGGCGGGTTCGCGCCGACGATGGGCATCATCGGAACGGTCATGGGCCTGATTCTCGTGATGGGCAATTTGGAAAACGCCAGCGAACTCGGCCCCTCGATTGCCGTCGCGTTCATGGCCACGTTCTATGGCGTTTCCTCGGCCAACTTGGTCATGTTGCCCATTGGCAAGAAGATGTTGCTTGTGGCCAAAGAGGAAACCCAGATCGGCCTCGTGATCGTGGAAGGACTGGTTTCGATCCAGTCCGGCGACAATCCCCGCGTGGTCCAGGAAAAACTCAAGTCCTATATTGATGAAAGCATGTGGGCAAGGCTGCACGTCAAGGCGCCGGTAAAAGAGACCAAGTAAGCGGCAAAGGAATCCAAGGTGGCCGGTAAACGTTCGCGCGAGGAAGCGCACGAAAACGAAGAGCGATGGCTGCTGACCTACGCGGACCTGATCACGCTCATGATGGTGTTCTTCGTCGTCATGTATTCGCTCTCCAAGGCCGACACGGCCCGCTTCCAGGCCCTGAGCGCCTCCCTGAGCAGCGCCTTCCACACCCCCGCGGGCACGCCCGTGCCGATGCCGGGCGGCGGGGGACGCCGGGGCACACAGCCGACCACGCGCCTCGAAAAAACGCCCAAACCCACTCCGGGCGGACCAGGCGCGATTGAAGGGAAAAATCTGACGCCCACCATCGAGAAACTACAGGCCGAGTTCATGGATCTCGTCGCCCGGGAAAATCTCGAAAACGCCATCACGGTCAGCACCAGCCCCGGCGGAACCAAACTCTTCGTGCGGATGTCTGATTCACTCTTGTTCGAGCCGGGCAGCGCCACGCCGACACCGGCGTCGCTTCCGCTACTGGGCAAGATCGCGCGGATTATCGCCGAGGCCAAGAAACCCGTCCGGGTCGAGGGTCACACGGACAACGTGCCGATTCGCACCGCGCGGTATCCGTCCAATTGGGAATTGTCCACCGAGCGCGCGTCATCCGTGATCGCCTACCTGATCAATCAGTACCAGTTGCCGCCTGAATTGCTCTCGGCGAGCGGTTACAGCGAATATCGCCCGGTCGCCCCAAACGACACCCCCGAAAACCGCGCCAAAAACCGGCGCGTGGAATTCGTTATTCTGGATGAAAACGAATAAGCGTGCATCCCATGCCGGACCCAACAGTCGCATGGGAAAAGCACTCTTGAAGCGTACAAATTTCGCGACGTTCGTGTCTGATAACGGGGCCGATGTGAAAATCGGCGAAGCGAGGCGGCCATGTTCAATATCATTGCAGGATTTCGACGCTCGATCCAAGGCGATACCACCCGGAAATGCGCGTTTTCATCGCTGGTTTGTGCCTGTTTGGCTTTGTCGTTGATGCCTGTGTTGTCCGGTTGTCCGAGGCACCGGGGACCCGCGGCGTCGTTCACGGCGGCGCCGTTGAGCGGCCCGGTTCCGCTCGACGTGCAGTTTACAAACACGTCGCGAGCGGGCGACGCGCCGATTACGGCGTGGGAATGGGATTTCGGCGACGGGGGAACGGCCAATGAGCCGAATCCCCTGCATCGGTATGAATTGCCGGGAACCTATACGCCGCGCCTGCGCATCGTGACGCGTTACGGCCAGGACACTTTCATCGCCGACGAACCCATTGTCGTCGAGGGCGTATGTGTGGAACCCGGCAACGACGACAGCGAGGGGCCGCTGGTCGAAATCCCCGATCCGCTGTCGGGCGACAATCCGCGATTTCCGATACAGGCCACCGCCCTTCCCGCGCCCGGCCAGATTATCGTTGACGCCGAATTGCACACGTCGCAGCGGCGCATAACGCAAGCGCTGAGCCTGCGGCACGAGTATTCCCGCCACGATCCGTTCAACGCGGACCAGAGCCTGATTATTCTGACATATTTTCCCGAAGGCGACTGGCGCGTCTACCGGACGGACTGCGTTCCCTACGACAGCCCGGAGAATTACGTCGCCAATCTGAACCTTGTCGAACCGCGATGGGATCCGCAGGACGCCCACATCCTCTGGGCCATCCGGGATCTCACGCTTGTCACGATTGACCTGCGCGATCCCGAAACGGTCGTTGTCGTAAAGGATTTCACGCAAGATCCGGTAACGGGTCCGTTCCTGCAAGCCAATCCCGACATCTACTGCATCACCATGGCGGACGAAGGCGAACCGTCGGATGATATGCGCTACTGGGCCTTTCTCATGCGCGGCACGCGGGACGATTATAGGTTCCGGGCCATACTCACATGGGATCGGGAAGGCGATCAGGTCATTGCGCTCCGCGTTCTTTCGGCGGCGGAGTCCGACATTGACTGGGTGGGCATGTCGCCGAAGGGAACCTATGCGCTTGTCGGCGGACTCGACCCGAACGGCGGCAATCTTGCGGGCCTAACGATGGCCACGCGCGATCTCACGCAATTCCACCGGCTCGATTTCACCACGGCCCATGCCGATGTCGGCCTTGACAGCGACGGAAACGAGGTTGTCGTCATGCAGAACAACCGGACGGACTATGTGGATTTGATTCCGATAGACTGGGCGACGCAGCCCATCCTCGAAACGGGCGGCGATTACACCGGCACGAACCGCGTGCCGCTCGTGCGCCTGTATTACGCGGGCGACGACTTGGGCCTGAACAGCGGCGTCCACATCTCGTGCAACTATCCCGGTTATGCCGTCATTTCGACGAATACCGAACCGGGACTTGCCGAACAGAACTGGCTCGACCGGAAAATCGTCCTCGTGTCGCTCGACCGAAGCCATCCGCGGGCCTTTTATCTTGCGCAGGTCCACGGCACGCGCGGAGGATATTGGGAAGAAACCCAGGCGAGCATCACACGAGACGGGCGCAAGATCATCTGGGCCACGAACTGGAACCAGAACGTGGGCCACGACCCGGAACTCGTCTGGGACATGCTCCTGTCCCTGCCCGCAGACTGGACTTCGGCATTGCTTCCCTTGCGATAAGCGGTGCAAATGAAACAGGCATGGCGCCGACGAAGAGTCAGCGCCATGCCGATGGGGGAAAAATCCGTTCCGCCTTACTTTGCGGGGCGGCCGTACACTTCGACCTCGATGACGTGGTTCATGTCGTTCGATGTGTTGCCGTTTGAATACAGGCGGACATAGCGGCCCTTGGCGCCCTTGGCGTCAATCAGGCGGCCTTCGCTGGTCTCGATGTATTCCTTGTCGCTGCCGACGCCCAGTTTGGCGGTATTGTCGTGATCGTTGTTGTATACGGTCTTGACATCCTTCACGAAATCCTTGTCGTCGGAAACCTGCACGATGACATCGCGGTACACGCGGGCCTGGGAATGGTAATGCCACACGACGATGGCGAAAATTTCCTGCGGGGCTCCAAGATCAATCTGTACCCATTGGACGCCGGGGCCGAATTCGATGAAGGATCCGTCCGCGCCTTCCTTGTCGCCGTCGGTAATCATCGGAAGTTCGCCGATGATGGGTTCGGAGTCGCTGGCGGTGCATTCCTTGCCGGCGGCCACATTGGTCACATCCTTCGGCGCCATGAAGGGCGGCCGTCTCTCGCCGGTGGTCTTTTCGAGGTTCGGGGAAGTGATGTTTTTCGGCGTGCCGACAAACATTGGCTTCGGCAGTTTGATATCCAAGGGGGCCATGTCCTCCGCAAAGGCCGGAATCATCGCGCCCGCCGCAAACGCCATAGCCACCACCGCCGTTACCGCATACCACATACGCTTGTTCATTGCTTTCTCCTCTTGCATGCGAACGGCCACTTCATTTTGCCGTCCCGCGTTATGTCACGCGCTTTCGCGCATTCCTCTACGGTTCGCGTCATGCGAACCCATTGGTTTCCATATACAAACCTCGCCCTTTTTCATAATGGACGAAAACCAGCCGCCGTTATTCACGGAACGGGTCGGCGGCTCATGTCTTGGACTTGTCTTCCCGCGCGATGGTTTTCCACCATTGCGGGTGATGCTCCTCGGCCCATGCGCGGCTGACCTTCCCGTACATCATCGCGC
The DNA here is from genome assembly GCA_035450225.1 of Candidatus Hydrogenedentota bacterium. NCBI lineage: Bacteria > Pseudomonadati > Candidatus Hydrogenedentota > Candidatus Hydrogenedentota bacterium. Next base: position 36,122 of record DAOTMJ010000011.1, on the reverse strand, counting down.
CCAAGGTGCCAGGATTCGCTATGGTGCCGAGATACAGGTGTGTGATGCCCGCCAGAACGAACAACAGCGCGGCATAACGGTGCGCCTGGTACACGATGGCCTGGCCTTCCACATCGAACACGGGAAACATGCGGCCCAATCCCGTCACCAACACCACCGCGCCCAGCAGCGCCGCCATCCAGAAATAGGCCTTTTGGCCGGCATTGAACCGGCCGGCCGGCGGATGCTTGCCGAATCCGAGGTAGCCGCCGAACTTCAGCGCCCACTCCCAGTCGTACGACGCGAAAATCCCGTCTTTTGCCCACGTGGCGACCATCAGGGTCAGCGCAATCACGAACACGGGGGCCGCCGTGGCATGAATCAGCCACCACCAGCCTTGAAGCGGACTGCCCAGCGCAAGCACACTGTAGAATCCCGTGCCGGCCAAACCCAGAAAACCCGCCACGGTCGCGATATGGATAAACCGCTCCCAAAATCTAAACCGCTGAATCTGCCGCGGCTGCTTCGGGTCGCTCAGCCGTTTCGGTCCAAACAGGACAAAATGACCGAGGACCGCCGCCACGGTTGCCGCCATTCCGATCAGTGCAATCAATCGAAACATCTAACGCTTCCTTCAAGAAAAGTAGTCAATAGCCTATAGCCCGTAACCGGGCTGTTGGGGATGTATTGGGCGAAATGGATGTCATGAACACCGGTTTCCATCCCTCATCGTTCATCCTTGACCCTTCGGGTTTCAGCCTTTCTTCTCTCCCGTCGCCGCGAATCCGCGAAACAGGCCCTCCAATCCCATCAGCCCGTAATGCAGCAGGGCGAAAACCAGAAATGCGCCGAAAACCGCCGCCAGCGCAAGGTAAATCTTCCAGTGTTCGACCCCTTCCTCGAGCAACGTCAGGAATTTCGGATCCAGACGTTCCAATTCGTGCATTCGGGTCACGACGGGCGGGCCTGGATTGGCCGGCGCCTCGGCGATGACCTTGGCATTGAAAAATCCGCTCTTTTCCGAATGACAATCGGCACAGCCGCCGGCGCCCAAAGATTGCCGGGCCGGGCGCACGTCATGCGCGAACGGCCATGCGTACGGCTTGGCCGATTCGTGATCCGAGGCCGCCAGTTGGCCGCCCGAAACGCGATAGAGTTTGCCGCCCGCCACATACACCGGTTCGCCTGTGCCCTTTTCCGCCAATTGCCCCAGGATCGCGGCAATCTGCGTGGCGTTCAACGGCGGCGCGGGAGGCTCTTCCTTCTCTTCCACTACCTGTTCGGAAGTGGCTTCGCCTTCCCCTTCGCCTTCGCCTTCGCCTTCGCTTCCTTCTTGGGGCGCGGGCGTTTCGGGGGCCGCCGCCGCGTCGCCTTCGCCGGACGACGAATCGTTTGGCGTTTCGTTGGCGGGTTGTTCGGCCGGTTGTTCGGCGGGTTGTTCAGCAGGCGCGGCTTCCGCAACCGGCGCGGCCGCCTCTTGGGCAGCCTTGGCTTCCGCGTCGCGCAGCGCATCAATCAACGGCTTGACTTCTTCCGGCAGAAGGGGCTTGATCCCACCGTCCGCAAGGATACCCCAGAAGGCCGGGTAAATCATTTCATGCGGCGCGATGACACCGTCATCCTGCCGGATAAACACCGGCGCCAGAATATACGGAACCATCATGTCCCATTGGGCGCGTCCGTGAATGCCCAAGCGGTTGGCCCGCGCCGTGCGCACGCGGCCGGTCTTTTCCGCATCCGGCCATGGGCCGGAATGACATGCCGTGCACGTGAGTTTTTCCAAATGGACCGGCGGCAATCCCTTGTGCAGGGGACGCGGCGCGCCGAGACGGCCGCCCAGTTTTTCGACGCCGGACGCCGACGCATCGCCCAGATGGCAGCCGCGACAAGTCAGCGACCCGGCATTGCCCGCGTGTTCCTCGCCTTCGTATCCGCGCACGATATTGTGCGACAGGCCGTTGCGGTGGCAGTCCGTGCAGCGCAGTCCGGCGGCCATATGGACATCCGGATCGGATTCCCACAAGGCGGTCTTGTCCAGATCCGCCGGCGCCGTCGAGTGGCAGAAATAACAGTGGTCCACCGTGGGGCTGTCGGTCACGTCGAAGAAAACGCAATCCTTCTCATTGAAAAAGTGGGGCTGGTATTTCACCTCGGGCGCGGCGGCCCACGAATTGTCGCGGTTCGGGCCGTTCATGAAGTCGAAATAGTCCGGCAGGCGCGAAGCCATGTTTTTCACGATGCCAATCCCGCTGGCGCCCGTGGCGGCCCAGCGAAAGTTTTCGCGTCCGATCTGGACCGCCCATTCGCTTTGGTTGAGTTCGTTGGCGGCCAGATGGCACGCGAGACAGTTGATGTCGAGATGGCCGGAAATTTCCCAACGCGCCTTCGGATCCAGTTGCGGATCCTCGCGTTCGCCCATGTCGCCTCCGGGCATATGCCGCCCGAAACGCTTCGTGAATTCCCAGTAGGTCAGGCCCGCGTCGGCGGGATGCCATGTGCCGGACCAGCCCCGATACGACACCGGCAACTGGATGGCTGCGTCTTCGTCGGCAATGACCCACGGTTCCCCGGGGCGTCCCGGCAGTACATTGCCGGCGGTCGAGTTGAAATGCCAGCCCGTGGCGATTTTGTCGTATTCGTGGCAATCGCCGCAGGTGGCTTGGGTGGAAAACGGCTGGGCCGGGTTGTCCGTTGGAAGGACTTTCTGGCCCATGTCGTCGTAAAGCGGAATCAGATGGACGGGCCGCGCGCGGCTGCCGTCCACCAGCACATGTTTTTTGGGCGGTGCGGCCACCGCCACCATGGCCACGGCGCAAAGCAGCGCCACGGCCGCCGTCGGCGCATACTTCCTGCTCAAGCCTTGAACTCCTCCGGCGCGAAGGTGAGCCGCTGGCCCATTTCGACCGCCTGGTTGACCTTGAGCACCGCCACGGCGGTCTCGTAACCGATTTCCCCCGGACAACTCAGGGGCGTCCCCAGGCGGATGGCATCGAAGAAGTTTTCGAGGTGCGCCTGGTGCGGGGGTTTGTTGAACTGGATGGGCAGCGGCCACGAATCCGGCAGCGCCGAAACGCGCACGTCCACCGCCACATCCTTCGATTTGGCCGCCGGGGCCGCCGCCGTCACCATCGGCGCCAGCAAGCCCTGCTTGGCGAAAGGCTGCCAGTCCGGCGCGCCGGTCTCGCGCAGCAGCGCATCGCCGCGCTGCGGTACTTCGGAAATGGCCAGCGTGCCGTCCTCGCCCATGAACTGCTCGTAGAACCCGCCGTGGCTGGTCGTCGTGAGCACCTGGTAGAACGCGCGGGCAATGCCTTCGGCATTCTCGTACTCGTAAATGCACAATACGTTGTCGTACCACTCGTGATTCAGGTAGAAGTCCACGCCGCCCGAAGCATACACCGCCTTGGGCATCACGCCGAAGACCCAACTGAAAATATCCACTTGGTGCGAACCCAAGTCCACCATCGGCCCGCCGCCGTATTTCTTGTACCAACGCCAGTTCCGGAAGTGGTGCATGGAGGCGTACCCGTATTTTTCGAGCGTGGCCGGCTCAATTTCATATTGCTTGGGCCAGCCGAGATCCTGGCTGGCGCTCTTCGACCGGTTCCACTGCGCATAGGCATGCGTCACACGGCCCAAAAGCCTGTTTTCGTGGACGAGGCGGTTGATCGCATGCTGATAACGTGGATTGCTGCGGCGCTGATGGCCGATTTGCAGGAGTTTGCCCGTCTCGTGCGAGGCCAGCACCATCTGGCGCGCCTTTTCAATGTCGTTGGACATTTCCTTTTCGCAGTAGACGTGATGGCCGGCTTTCATCGCGGCGATGCTGTGCTCGGCGTGCACGAATTCGGGCGTTGCCACAATGACCGCGTCAATGTCCGTCTCATTGGCGAGCAGATCCTGGTAATCAACATAGGCGTTGACAGGATGCCCAAATTTTTTCAGCATGCCCGCCCCGCGCCGGCGACTGTATTCCCAGATGTCGCAAACCGCTTTGAAGCGGATGCCCGGAATACGCAGCGCGGCGTCCATCAGAACCTGCCCTTCCGCGCCGACCCCAATCAGGGCGATATTGAGTTGGGTGGCCTTCGATTCCGGAGACACAATCGCCGGAGCCGCCGCCGGTGGCGCGGCCGCCGCCGCGGCTTCCTGCGCGAACGCCTTGCTGGCGAACAACATCCCGGCGCCTGCGCCCGCCGTCGTCATCAGAAAATCCCGGCGGGAAGATTTCTTCCCCGGCTTTTTCGCCGCGCCGTCACATAACGTCGCTTCTTGGGTTCGCGTCAGGACGATTGTCTCCTCCATCGCCCCCGGCGCGGCCTGGCTTTTTTTCTCTCGCATACGCATACTCGACTCCTGCACTTCAGACCCTTGCTTCCGACCACACGAAACGCGATCATATCCGAAAACGGCGCACGGTTTCCATCCATCCGCGCGCCGCCAAACGGTGTCGCGATTTATTGGCCCGCAATAATCTTGTCCATTCGTTCCGAGAGATCCTTGAGATAGGCCTCGTCGCCGCCCGACAGTTCCGGTGTCAGATAACTCGCATAGCCGGTTTCCTCGAAGGCCTTACGGACTTCCGGCCAGTTTACGTCGCCTTCCCGGAGGTTTTTCCACTGCATGCCGTCGCGCTTGAAATCCTTTAGGTGCACACGGACAATCCGCTTGCCGAGCACGCGAATCCACTGCTCCGGCCAGCCGTACACGACAACGTTCCCGACGTCGAAATAGGCGCGGAGCCAAGGATTCTGAAACTCGTCCACATACCGCGCAAATTCGAGCGGACTCAGCAGAAACTTGTTCCAGACATTCTCGACCGCAATAATAATTTCCAGTTTTTCGGCCAGCGGGAGAATTTTCTTGATGTTCGCCTGCGATCGTTCATAGGCGGCGTCGTAACTCACCTTGTCGTTCACGACCGCCGGCACCAGCAGCACGACGTCCGCCCCCATGGCCTTCGCGGCGCGCATCGTCGTTTCCAGTTTCGCCGTTCCCTTTGCGATAACCGCGGGATCCGCGTCCGACATCGGCGCGTCCCAGCCGCCATGGCAAATCGAATGAATCGGCGTGCCCGCCGCCCGGGCCTGTTCGCCCAGTTTCTTCGCGGCGTCCAGATCGTCCATCGGCACGGCCTCGATGCCCTCGAATCCGCACGCCCTCGCCAGTTTGAACTTGTCCGCGTCGGACAATTCCTTGGGCAGCATCCCGATTTGGATGGCCTTTTTCAGCGATCCGTTTTCGGCCGCCCGGGCCGTTGTCGAACCCGCGGCCCCGACGACCGCCGCCGTCATGGCCGCCCGTTTCAGAAAATCCCGCCGTCCCATTGTCGAACCGTTCATCGCATCCTTCCTCCTGACGTTGATGTCCAAAAAGTTTCGATCGCCTGTGAATAAAGAGGCCCTGTAACGCTGGCTGTCATCCCATTGCCGTCTGTCTTTTCGGACCGAATAACCGAATTGTACAGGATCAAGGATGGCCGGACTCAAAAAGTGGAAAATAGGCATTCAATGCCCGAATTCAAGACTTTGCCCGCAATTTCCATGCGCCCGATCGGGAAATGGTGGACGACAAACTAAAGCCCAAGGTTGTCCATGGCCTGTTCTTGTTGCCGGCCGTAATTGTCGCCGATGTCGCCGATCTTACGGCGCGCATACCCGCCGGCGGAATTCACGGCGGAACCGCCGCCCCCCCGGTTGAGTTCGTTCTGGATTCCGATGCCTGTCATCACTTCACCCATTGGACCCACGCCCGTCGCACCCGCCGCCGGCGGCGGTTGCGGCCGGGACGCTGGGCCGGATGCCTGTTGCGGCGATATGGACGAAACCGGCACGGACAAGGCGCCATTTTGGGGATCAAACAGAAAATCCTGCCCGGAATCGGTTTTCGGCACCTCGGCCAAATACTGCGGCACAAGCGCCTGCAGGGAGGGTGGATAGTAGCCGATTGCCTGGCCGTATTGATCTATCGCGGCTCGGATCACGGCCATTTTCTGAACGTCGTTCGGGGTGGGACCGGACACGGCCGTCGCGGGATGGTCAAGGATTTGGCCCGTGGACGGATCGTAGCCATAGGGGGATCCGTCGGCATGTGTCGGGATGGACGGAATCCACGTGGGCGCCAAGTCATTGAGCGACGGCGGCCATTGGCCTTTTTCGGCCTGATACGCGTTGATGGCTCTTTGCAGGTTGGTCTTGCCCATCATTTCGCCGGCCATGGCGGTTTGGCCTTGCACGGCTTTCAGATTCTGCGCCTGCAACTCGCCGTGGATGGCCGTCGCCGTCAACAACTCGACGCCGCCGCAGCCCGCCAGCACCAAACCCGGCAGCAATGCCCATGCAATTCTCATAACCGGCCTCCTTGCTTTTTGGCCCATGCCATGTAAAATTATAACATACCCTGAAAAATCCGGGCGCATTCAGGATGGGCGGACTCGCTGTCATTTTCCCCTTTTTTTATGTTACTCTTTCCGATTGACGGAAGTCTTTTACGAGGATGGCCGCGTGAGCGATTACGAAGCACGCATGACGTTTACAGAACATTTGGCGGAACTCCGCACCCGAATCATTCGTTCCATGATTTCGGTGGCGGTGGCATTCGCCTTTTGTTACGGCCTTTCCAATTACATTTTTGAAATCGTTTCGTGGCCATTGTCCCCGCTTCAGCAGGCAGGTGTGCTGAAAACGGAACCCTCGGACGCGACCGGCGCCGTCAAGGAACCCGCTCACAGTTCCAAGCCGCTCAACGCGCAATGGACGGTGCTCAATCCGCTCGAGCCCTTCCTGGTCAAACTGAAGTTGTCGGCGTACGCGTCAGTGTTGATCGCATTGCCCTTTATCATCTACCAATTGTGCGCATTCGTGTTCCCGGGGTTGAAGCCGGGCGAGCGCAAGATGGTTCAATTTCTATTGTTTGGCTGCGCCGGATTCGGTTTGCTGGGCGCGGGCGTGGCCTATTTCGGTGTCTTCCCGCTGGTTTTGCCCTACCTGATGCAATGGGTGCCTGAAGGCGTCGAGTTTCAACTGCGCATGAGCGAAACCGTGATGCAGATTCTGCTTGGAATCCTCGGTTTCGCGGTGGCGTTTCAGTTTCCGATGGTCGCCTTGGCGCTGGTCTACATGGGGTTGCTCACGCCGGCCGGATTGAAGCGGTTTCGACGGCTGGCCATCGTGGGCTTGGCCACCGCCGCCGCCGTGCTGACGCCGCCGGATCCCATTTCCATGATGATCATGCTGATTCCCATGATCCTGCTTTACGAAGTCAGCATCTGGGCGTCGTACATTGTCTACCGCCGGCGCCAGCGCGAAAAGGCGGCATAGGAGGTTTATCCGGTTATGTTCGGCAACTTGAGCATGGGCGAAATCACAATTCTCGCCGTGATCGCGCTGGTTGTCCTCGGACCGGAAAAGTTTCCCGAATACGCGAAGATCGCCATGCGCGCCTTTCGGGATTTTCGGGGATACATTGACGACATCAAGCGGGAAATGGCCAACGAACTCAAGCCGGTGCAAGAGGAAATCCGCGAACTTGCCCGCCACAATCCTGAGGAATACATCGAGGATCTGAGCAAGGCCATATCCTCTCTGGACGACGAAAAGAACGCCGGGGGCTCAACTCCAAACACGGAAACAGCGTCCAATGCCGCTCCGGAAACGGATCCCGGCCCCAAAGAGGCCGATTCTACGGAGCAAGCCGAAGAAGGGCGGACGGAATCGCCCGAACGTCTTGACGGTTAAAACCATCCCCGGACCCGATTATCCCATTTATATCGCATCCCGTTTTCTCGCAACGTCCGATCCGTGCAACGCCGGCGGACGCCGCTGAAAAAAATCTAAACAATTTCGCGCAAATGTCATAAGATAGTGTGCAGAGGGTAGTAAAACCATACGAGTGAGGTTGCGGAGTTTTCCTGGCCGGTCGTCCGGGGAAAGGGGTGGTTTATGTGGCGATTGAAGCAATTGGCAGTTCATACGCGTGAGCCATTGGACGATGGCGTGCCCGTCTTGAGCGCGGGGGTCATCTATCTGATCGCGATGGGAATCTCGCTTGAAATCGGCGCGAACGTGGTATGTCATCTGATTGACCGCGACATGCCGCTCGACGAATGCCTGAGCCTGCTGGCCATATCCCAACTGCTTGCCGCGAGCGTGATTGTCTTGCGCAGGCTCAACCCGACCGGTTTGATCTCCGTGGTTCCCATACTGGCGGGCGCGCTGTTTGTTTTTTCCAAGTCACTTGACGTAACCGGAAGCATCCATGCCTTGAACCAGGTCTATCTTGTCGGCCGGGATTTTCCGATGCACAAGATGGTAAAGGATCTGACTCTCTTTGCGGGTTTTCTCATCCTGTTGCTGAGTTTTTTCCTGGCCGCGTTGGAATCGCGCATGGCGCATCTGAACCTGGCGCGCCAGAACAAAATGCTGCTGCATGAAATGGAAGAACGCCGGCGTCTTGCCATGGCCATCGAGCAATCCGGGGAGGCCGTAGTCATCACCGACGCTGACGGCATAATTCAGTATGTGAACCCCGCGTTCAAGTCGCTGACGGGCTATGCGCCGTCCGAGGCCGTGGGCAAGAAAACGAACATTCTCAAGAGCGGCAAGCACGATCAGGCTTTCTACCGCCGTCTTTGGGATACGCTGGCGCGCGACGGCGCATGGACAGGCCATTTCGTTAACCGCCGCAAGGACGGCTCTTTCTACGAGGAGGAATGCACCATTTCGAGCGTCCGCAACGGTAACAACACGGTCACGAACTACATTGCCCTCAAACACGACGTCACCGCGAAAATCACCATGGAACGCCAGTTGCGCCACGCGCAAAAGATGGAAACCGTCGGCTCGCTGGCGGGGCGCATCGCGCACGATTTCAACAATATTCTCGCGCTCATTCTCGGCCATGGCGAAATGGCCCTGCGGCGCCTGTCCGAAGAAGACCCGCTGCGGATGAACGTCGAACGCATCGTAAAAGCGGGCAATCGCGGCGCCAACATGGTCAAGCAGATCATGACGTTCAGCCGCCAGGTCGAACAGGACCGCCGCCCCGTCGCCATCCATACGATTGTGGCCGAAGCGCTCGATTTCCTCCGCGCCACGCTGCCGGCCACCATCGTGCTGCGTGAAAACGTTCGCGATTGCGGCGTGATTCTCGCCGATCCCACGCAGGTTCACCAGGTCGTGATCAACCTCTGCACGAACGCGTTCCAGGCCATTGGCATGGCGCCGGGAACCGTCGAGGTTGGCCTCGACGAGCACACCATTTCGACCGGTTTTATCGCGGACGCGGGCACGCCGCCGCCGGGCGCGTATGTGTGCCTGACCGTGCGCGATACGGGATGCGGCATGGATCCGTCAATCATCCCGCATATTTTCGACCCCTTTTTCTCGACGAAAAAGCCCGGCGAGGGCACCGGACTGGGCTTGGCGTCCGTTCACGGGATCGTCACCAGCCATGGCGGCGCCATCATGGTCCGCAGCGAAGTGGGCATGGGAACGACGTTCGAGGTCTATTTCCCGCAAATGGAAGGCGCGCCCGCTTTATCGGCGCCGACGAGCCTGTCGGTAACGCCGGGTTCCGAACACATTTTGTTTGTGGATGACGACACGGAACTCGCCGTGTTGTACCGCAACGCGCTGGAAGAGGTGGGTTACGTGGTTACGGTCTGCACAAACAGCCAAGACGCCTTGCGGCTATTTCAGGAACAGGCGGGATCGTTCGACATCGTCGTCACCGATCAGGTGATGCCCCATCTCACCGGAATGGAACTTTCCTGGGAAATCCGATCCATTCGTCCGGAATGCCCCATTATTCTCTTGACGGGGTACATGCAGGGAATCAGCCGGGACGCGGCCCGCGCCGCAGGCATTACGGATAGTCTCAACAAGCCGCTGCCGACGTCCGTGCTGGCCTCCGCCATCCGGCGCATCATGGAAAAGGACGCCGAAAGCCCAGACCGTCTGGAAGCGGTCAGTTCCTGTTAGTAAAGCCGGCGCAATGGCCTGTAGCGCCGAATTCCGATTCGGCATAAAAAACGGGCGCCCCACCCGAATTGGAATTCGGCGTTACACGTTTGACTGCATGGAAAAATCACGCGATCTCAGACCTTGATAAATCCGGCGTAACGTCCCATCCAATAGGGCAGCAGCCAGAACACGGGGCACCATTCGCTGCGGCCGTCTTCGCCATGGACAGCCATCCAGGGATTCTTGTCCCACCGCACGACCCCGCGTTCGCTTGCGGGCAAAAGGCGGCTGGTCTGCAAATGCTCCCATATCGGTTCGCGGACGATCCGGATGTCCTCGCGCCGCGTGTTGTCAACGGTCCAGCAAACGAGATCCAGCGGCGCGTCGCGCAGGAAGGCAACCGAGCCGTCGGGTTCGGGATGTTCGCCCGCCAGCAGGCCATAGGTGAAATTCGCAAGGGGATTTTCCTCGATGCGGAGGCTCTTGTACCAGTGGTCGAGGCTTTCGCGAAACAGGGCGCGTAGGGCGGGATCGGTCTCGTATAGCAACAACGCGGGATACGCCATCATCAATAGTTCATCGTCAATATGCGTCCGCCAAGCCGGCGCGTAGGACTGCGCGCGGCGCACGTTGTCCGCGTAGCCGCAATCGAACAGCAACCGGCGATATTCCCTTTCGTACTTCTCGTCACCCGTGATGTGATGCGCCGTCTTGAGGTACGACAGGATCTCGACGCTGTTGATGCCGCGTTCCGCCGCCCAATCCGGGTCGCTGTTCAGGCGTTCCGGCGCCCACACCCCCCAGCGCGTGTGCGTGCCGTCCACGTCCATCAGCACGTAGCCTCCGTCAATGATGTAATCCATGACGCGGCGAACGTGATCGCGGACAATGTCCCGCTCCGCGCCTTCGGCCACAAGGTCGTAATAGAAGGCATACCCGTAGAAATGCCCTGTCATTTCGTCGCTGCTCGTGTCGCGCTTCCACAGCCATTGCCCATCCGCCGACGGCAGCCAGCGCTGTTCCACCTCTTTATACCGCGGATCTTCGATGCGGACACGGGCGCGTTCCTGCGGCGTGAAGCGCTCGCCCGGATCGTGCATTCCCGTCCATGTGGCCGGAACGACCGTGCGCGCGACAAAGCCGTTCGTGCCCGTCACGGTTTGTAAAAACCGCATCGCCTCGAAGGCTTTCCGCGCATTTTCGCGCGCCTCCGGATCGCGTGTTACCGCGTACCGGAAACATTCCATCACCATATATTGCGCCGTATAGGAACCGTCATTGTCGTCGTCTTCCGGTTCCCATTTCGAGACATCGCCCGGCACGGGCAGGCGGCATCGTTCGACCAGCCACGGCTCCCGGACGTGGCGCTGCATGCACACGCCGTGGAAATGGGCGGCCTTTTGCGCAAACGTCATGGATTCGCGGACAATCGCGCTGACCCCTTTTTTCGTGGCAATCCACGCCGTGCCGTCCGCGTCAAAGGCCACGTCGCGCACGTCGTCGTCGAGCAGCCAGCGGCGGCTATGGCGCAAAGACCACGACTGGCCGTCGTAGCGCGTCACGCCGTGTTTCGTTCCGGCCCACATGATGCCGCCGGGCCCTTGCGCGACGGCATGCACATGGACGCTGGGCAGTCCTTCGCGCGGCGTGAAATGCGAAGCCCGATCGCCGTCGCGATAAACGGTCACACCGCCGAATCCGCCTGCCCAAAGCGCACCGTCCGCATCGAAGGCCAGCGATTTCACATCACTGGAAAGAATGGCCTTCTCGTCCTGATAGAGACGCAACGCGCCTTCCTTCAGCCGGTATAGCCCGTTGCCGGTGGCGATCCACAGGGCGCCGTCCGGACCGGCAATCATATCGCGCAGGCTGCGCGCCCAGCGCGGCGTTTCGTGACGCCACGAACCGCCCTCCTGAATCCAAAGACCGTCCGGACCCGCGGCAGCCATCCCGCCCGTTGTTTTGGCCAGCGCCGCGATCGGCGCGCCCACCGCCTCGATTTTTATCCCATCGCAAAACAGACCGTTCCACGCGCCAACCCACATGGATCCGCCATCCGACAGCAACGCGAAGACCGGGCCTTGTTCGTCCTTCGGCGTCATGGCCTGCCAGCGCGCGTTGCCGCGATCGAGCCGGTACACGCCCTTGTCCGTGCCCGCCCAGACACTTCCCGAAGCATCCACGGCCACGACGCGCACGCCGCCGTCCAGCGGATACGGCTCGTGCCGCTCCTGCACGAAGGGCGTGTCGGCGATGGCGTCGGGACGCAACGCCATCGCGTGCCGGGGCAGCGCGTTGCCTGGATCAATGGAAGGCCGTCCGTCCATTGAAAAACCTCCTTGGGGCTGCAACCCATGTTCTTTCAAAAAAACCAATATCTCATCGAACACCTTCTGGCGCGCGGACGCATGCAGGAAATCGAAAACGTGTCCATAGGGCACGGTGCTCATGTGAACCGGCACGCCGAGGCGCGTCAATTGATCCCGAAACGCCGTTGACTGCTCGTAACGCACGATATGATCGTTCGTTCCATGCACCAGAAACACCGGACCCATTCCGGCGTGCGCATAGGTCATAGGTGACGCCCATTTGTACGTGTCGTGATCCGGCGTTTCCTTGCCCACGAATCGTTTTACAAACGATTTCGTGATGCCGCGCAGGGCGAAAAACCCTTTTGGATCGCGGTATCCAGACAAGTCGTACACGCCGTACATGCCGATCGTCGCTTGTACAGCGCTCGATGCGCCGAGATTGACCGTCCCCTCGAAACCATCCTTGGGTTCGGTCGCGCCGAGCATCGCGGCCAGATATCCCCCCGCGCTGTTGCCCAGCGCGATGATGCGATCCGGATCAATGTGGTATTCCGCCGCATGCAGGCGGAGCCATCGGACCGCCGCCTTGCAGTCTTCGACGCATTCGGGAAAGCGGTGCTTCGGCATCATGCGGTATTGGATGGCTGCCGCCACATACCCCTTTTCCGCAAATCGGCGCGTGTACCAATGCAATTGGCTCCGCGTGCCGAACAGCCAGCATCCGCCGTGGATCAGCAACACGGCCGGTCGCGGCTCCACGCCCGGATCTTTCGGGGTCGCCAACGTCATTCGCAATGGGACCCCCTCGTGCCGCGCATAGACGATGGGGCCGCGATATTCGATTGGACCCGCCGCCGCGGACGCGGCCCATGCAAACAACAGCGCCGAGGGCAAGATAATCCGCCATCCGCGATCCGTCATCCGCAAACGTTGGATCACGCCTGGACCTCGCTGATTTTGACTTCGCGATGGGTGCGGGCGGACTTGTAGATGGCGCAGGCGATTTCGACCGCATGTTTCGCACTCGAAATCGGAATGACCGGCTCCCTATCCGAATGCACCGCCTTGACAAGGTCCTCGATGATCAACAGGTGACCGTCGGCGGAAACGGCCATCGGATCTTTGCTGGCCTCGGTGTCGGACTTTTTGTTGCCGCCGAAGAGATTCATCATGCGCTCACGCTGTGCGGGCGAATCCATCTCGTAAAATTCAAGCGTGCCGCCGTGGCGCGAAAACGAGCCTTTCGTGCCGTACATGTAAATGCGTTGCGCGCCTTCGGGAATCGCGCAGGTGGTCGAAAAGAACGTGCCGAGTGCGCCGTTTTTGAACTTGAGCACCGCGACAACCTGATCCTCGGCTTCAATCTTGTGATTGTGCACCCCGTAAAATCCGAACACGCTCTCGACCGGACCCGCCAGCCACTGGATCAGGTCCACGGTATGAATGCCTTGGTTCATCATGCTGCCGCCGCCGTCGAGTTTCCACGTCCCCCGCCACGGACCGTGCGGGCCGGAAAAATAATCGTCGCCGCGAAACCACGGCAAATGCGCGTGCGCGCCGATAATCTTGCCCATCTTGCCGGCAAGGATGGCCTTCCGAATGAGGATGTTGCAGTTGTCCATCCGCGACTGGAAAATGCAACCGCACTTCACGCCCGACGTCTTGACCGCGTCCTCGAAGGCCTTGATTCGCGCGGGCGTGATGTCTATGGGCTTCTCCATGATGATATGCTTGCCGGCCTTCGCGGCTTGGATGCCCAGTTTCGCGTGATAGCCGCTCTCGACGACAATGCAGACCGCGTCTATGCTTTTGTCCTTGAGCACATCCGCGTAGCGCGTGTACCCCTTGCAGTCGAATTCCTTCATGCGCTGCGCCAGGCGCTCCTCGTCAATGTCGCACACGGCCGCCAGGTTCGCTCCCTTGGCGCCCCGGATGGCCTTGCAGTGATGTCCGCCCATTCCCAGTCCCACTACCGCGAAATTCAACGTCCTGCCCATTGCGTTTGCTCCTGTTTGCATGGAATCGGTTGCCGAAAAAGAACAAACCGGAGTGTACGCTCCGGCCATGGCGGGCGTCAAACCTGCGAAGATTTGCGGCAACGCACGATGCGGATTGATCTCGGCCGGGGTGTGAAAATATAGTAATGTCCTGAATGGAGGGATTCGCGGCGACGATCGATCGCGAAAACAAAGGCCCGGTTCGGAAAACCGCACCGGAACACACGCAGCGGAAGCATCCATGACACATCCAGACCCGGCAACAGGCATTGCGCGCAACATCACGGCGTATGGCGACGCGGAATTCAGCCGGTACATGCGCCGAGCCTTTCTCGCGTCGGCGGGTTTCGACGCCATCACGCTCGACCGGCCCATCGTCGGCATCGTGGACACGTCGTCGGACTACAACACATGCCACCGGCAAATGCCGGAGATGGTCGCGGCCATCAAGCGCGGCGTGATCGAGGCCGGCGGCTGTCCCTTCGCGTTTCCGACGATTTCACTGCACGAAATCCTCACTTCGCCGACGACGATGCTCTTCCGCAATCTCGCCGCGATGGATACCGAGGAAATGATCGCCGCGCAGCCGATGGACGCGGTTGTCATGCTCGGCGGTTGCGATAAGACCGTACCCGCGCAGTTGATGGCGGCGGCCTCGGCGAACATACCGGCCCTTTCGGTCGTGTCGGGCCCGATGTTGACGGGCTATTGGCGAGGCGAACGCCTCGGCGCCTGTACGGACTGCCGCCGATACTGGGCGCAGTATCGCGCCGGACGGCTGGGCGCGGACGAAATCCGGGAAATCGAGCAGGCGTTGTGTTTCACGGGCGGCACGTGCATGGTCATGGGCACAGCCTCCACGATGGCGTGTGTGACCGAGGCGCTCGGCCTTATGCTGCCCGGCGGCGCCACGCCGCCCATGAGCAGCGGAGAACGTCTGCGGCATTGCGTCGAGGCTGGACGCCGCGCGGTCGAAATAGCCCGCGCCGGGCGGCGCCCGCGCGATATCCTGACACGCGCTGCGTTCCACAACGCCTTGACGGCGCTCATGGCGATCGGCGGATCGACCAACGCCATCGTCCATCTGTTGGCGATCGCGCGCCGGGCCGGCATCCCCCTCGCGATCGACGATTTCGACGCCATCTCGCGGCGCGTTCCCCTGCTGGTGGATTGCAAGCCGGCTGGCAGCGGCTATCTTGAGGACATGCACTTCGCGGGCGGCATGCCGGTGTTGCTGAAAGCGCTGGAACCGCTGCTGGACTTGTCGGCCCGGATGATTACAGGCCAAACGATGGGAGAATATCTGCGGAACATCCCGCCGCCCGGTGCATGGCAAACAACCATCCGCACGCTTGCCGAACCGCTTGGACCAACCGGCGCACTGGCCATCGTCAAAGGCTCGCTCGCGCCCGACGGCGCCGTGATCAAGGCCGCCGCCGCGTCGAAAAACCTGATGAAACACCGCGGACCCGCCGTGGTGTTCGATTCACCCGAAGACGCGGAACAGCGGATTGACGATCCGTCGCTCGGCCTTACGCCGAATCATGTCATGGTGTTGCGCAACGCCGGACCGGTCGGCGCCGGAATGCCCGAGGCTGGATCTCTGCCCATTCCGAAATACCTTGCACGCGAGGGAGTCAAGGACATGGTGCGCGTAAGTGACGCGCGCATGAGCGGCACAGCCTACGGCACGGTGGTCCTGCACTGTTCGCCCGAGGCGGCTGTCGGCGGACCGTTGGCGCTTGTGCGCGACGGCGACCTCGTCGAACTCGACGTCGAAGCCCGGCGCGTGGATTTGATCGTGGACGATTCCGAACTTGCCCGGCGCCGCGCCGCGTTCACGCCGCGCCCCTTGCCGCCCCGCGGCTGGCGGCGCCTTCATGCCCAACATGTCCTTCAGGCGCATCTGGGCGCGGACTTGGACTTCCTGTAGTCGTACGCCAAGAGCAGGCCATCGCGCAGGGCTTACCGAAACGCACCCAAAATCTTGGCGAAAACACGCCCCTGATTCTTCGCCTTTTCGAACAACACATCCAATTCGCCCGTGTCCAGGAAAATCCCGCCGCAATGTGTGCACTTGTCCACCTGCACACCCATGAACTCGATCTCGACCAGTTCCATGCCGTCTTTCGGACAACGCATCCAGTGAAGCTTTTTCAGCGCTTCCCGTTCCTGTTTTTTGAGCTTGGCCTCCTGCTCCTCGGCTATCTTCTTTCTGCGTTCGAACTCCAGCCGGGCGAAATATTCATCTTCCTTTTCCTTGGCTATCTTGTGAATCATCGCCTTGCCCTCTTTGGTTGCCGTGTCTTCACCTGTTGTGCAAACCGATTATCCCGGAACATGAAACCCGGGCGTTTCTGGAACATTCGGAGTATAAAATCTATTCTTCGGACTATTCAATTCCTTATCCCGCATTTGTCAGCAGAATGCGGATTTCACGCTCAGACTATGGGCCGGCTGGATGTTATGGCCCCCCGGAACCTTGTATGCTGGTGTGCGTGCCTCGACCTTAGTCCAACGCGTACAACACCATTCCGGACGGAAGTTTCGGGAAGAAATAGGTGGACTTGTGCGGCATGGGCTCACCGGATTCCGCGCAGGCCTGGATTTGTTCCGCGCGGGGACTGCGAAGGAGAAACGCGGCGCCGTATTCGCCGTTTTCGACGCAAGCGACGGCTTTGCCGGCATCGCGCTCATACGCGAACGGAGTATCCGCAGGCCATCCCATGATCCGTTCGATAATGCCGCGGTGCAGGACGGCGACATCGAGGTCGCGCCACGCCGGCCCGCGATCCGTGCCGAGCAGCGCCGCACGGTCTGTTTCGTGCAGCCGGAGCAGCCAGCGGCCGCCCGGCGCGACGAATCCGATGGCGCATTGCGATTCGCGCTCGACCGATTGCGGCAGATCGTCCCCGACCCGCTCACAATCAAAATACAGCGCGAGCTTTTGCAGAAACGCCGCCGTATCGAATTCGCCGGGCGGTTTCAAGAGGCGGTGGGTCGGTTCGATGACAAGGCCGGGATCGTCAATTGCGACGAATCCCATCATGATGAAATCGTGCGGCCCCTCGCCCATGCCTTTCGCGCGGCAAGCGTCCCGGTAGGCGCACGACGTGCGGAACCGGTGATGGCCATCGGCGATATACAACCGGGAATCCAGCAGACTTTGAGTGACGCACGGATCATACCCGACGCGCCAGACGCGCTGAAGAACGCCGTCCATCGTGCGGGCGGTCATGTCGGGCGGACGCTGCGCAACGGCGCCGGTCAGACACTCTCCGACCTTGCCGCCGGGATCGGCGTACAGCACAAACACCGGTTCGAGATTGGCCTTTGTGGCTTCGATCAGGCGCATCCGATCCTCGACGGTCCGGGCGAAGGTCTGCTCGTGGCCGAGAATGCTGCGCTCGCCCGGTTCGGGCAATCGGGCAAGGGCGAAAAAACCGCGCCGGATGCGTTGGCGCCCCCCGCTCTCAAAGACCTGCTCGAGTACATAGAACGATTTGGCGCCGTCTTTGAGAAGGACGCCATCCGCACGCCAACGGTCAAGGATACGCGCGGCGGCATCGTAAGGGGTTTCACCGGCCTCCGGTTCAGGCAACGAAACATGAACCATGCTGTAAGGGCTTTGCGCGGCCAGTTCCACGCGTTGGGCCGGAGAAATTACGTCATAGGGCGGCGTAACGACCGCCTCGAGCGGGCCTGTCTGGTCCGGATTGAAACGGAGTCCGTAAAATCCTTGTATTTCGGGCATAAAACCGGTTTGCCTCTTGAGTAAGGGCTAAAAAAAAAGAATCTTATCGGACCCGCCGTTCCCAGTCAAGAAAAAGGGCGCGGGCGGCGTCGAAAACTTGGCCGGCCGTAATCGCGGAAAGACAAACAGGCTCGGAATAAAGGGGACAGACGTCCTGTAGGCACGGACTGCATTCGACGTCGTGGCGCAGGACACAATGATGCGTTCCATACGGATACCAACGAAAGGGGTGATCGCGGGCGCTGAAAATGGCCACGACGGGAACGCCCATGGCGGCGGCGACGTGCATGGTTCCGGTGTCGTTCGAGACAAGGAGCACACAGCGTTCAAGCAGAATCGCCAGATCCGTTACACTCGTTTCGCCCGCCAAGGACGTGCAATGACCGCCTATTCCCCGCGCTACTTCGTCCGCCAGTGTGCGCTCGCCGGGACCGCCGGTCAGGAGTATATGGACCCCATGCTCCTCGATGAGTCTCCGGCCCACCTCGACGAAACGTTCGGGCATCCAGCGGTTTGCCGGGCGTTTCGCGCCGCATTGCATGGCGACAAGCGGGCGGTTGTCGCCGGGTATGAACCGGCGAAGGGCGGTTTGCCGGCGTTCCTCGGAAACGCGAATCCATGGACAAGGTTCGATTTCAGTGATTCCGAGCGGTTCGAGAAGCCCCATGAGCCGCGGGACTTGGCCCAGCCGGAACTGGTCCGGTGAAACGAGACGAAACCCGATAAAACGGCGCTGTCCCGCCAGCGCCAGCAACGCCATGTGCTTGGCAAGATTCCGGAAACGGCTTCGATCGTCGGGAAGCATAATCGTTATATCGAACGATTCGCGGCGTATGCGTCCGCACAATGCCCTCCAAAAACGGGGACGGCCCGATTCATCGGCGTGGTAAACAATACAATCATCAAAAGTCGGATCGTCCGCCAACACATCTTCCGCGCCCGGCGCACCGCGCAGGGTCGGAGAGGTCAGCAAGACTATCCGGGCGTCTGGAAACCGCTTGCGAAGCGCGTGAAACGCGGGCAAGGCTACCACGATGTCGCCGAGATTGCCGAGCCGGACAACCAAGATGCGCCGAACCGGATCCCGCTCGCCTGTCCGCGACAAAACGCCCAAGAGCCCCGTGGCGACCGCCAAGGCGCGGTTGGCGGCGGTTGCGGTCATGCGGACGACGGGTTTCCAGCCGGCTGCGTGAGAATGCCCGGGGGAAGCGGCCCGCCTTTCAACCGGCTCTGGCACAGCGACCGGGGGTGCGCAAAGAGCGTGCGCCATTGCTGGAACATGAAGACCTTGAACAATTGGCGCCCCGCGACGGGATCGTTGCGGCGCATGTCGCCGATCATGTTCTCCAGATACGGAAGGTTGAAAATGGTTTCGGAATCCGACCGGCACTCGGCGATGGTGTCGCGCAGAAATTGGGCAAGGCTGCCCTTGAACCATTCCGTGACCGGGACCTCGAACCCGTGCTTGCCGCGGTTGATGAACGAGTCGGGCATGTGGCGCGCGAGGAGTTTGCGTAGGGGAAGTTTGAGCCGGTTGTGCGCGATTTTCTGCCGGGGCGGCAGCGCGAGGCCGAACTCGACCAGGCGTTCATCGAGAAAAGGAAACCGGCCTTCCAGTCCGGACGCCATCGCGATCTTGTCGGACTTGAGCATCAGATCGTCAGGAATGAAACTGTGTAATTCGCAATATTGCCGGGTTCCCAGGGCGTCCAGGCACAGGGCATTTGCCTCCGCAAAAATCGTCTCAAAGACCTCCTGGGAACGATAGCGGTCCACGTGCCGGAGAAAATCCGGGTGGAGCATGTGGCGCTTGACGCTGTCAGGCATGATCGTAAACCAGTTCATGTAGCGTTCAGGGTCCGGCAAGCCCGCGAATCGGCTGAATTTTTCGCCGCGCCGGCAGAATTCCTTGACGGGGTCGGGCAGGCGCGATCCCAGCCGGAACAACGGCGCCAAGACGCGCAAGCGGACCGGTTCGGGCAGGCGCGCCATGGCGTGGGCGTAATGGTCCCAATAAAAACGCGGATAGCCGCCAAAGGCCTCGTCGCCGCCGTCGCCGCAATGGACCACCGTCACGTCGTGTTTGGCTTGGCGGCACAGCTCATGCAGCGGAATCATCGAAGCGTCGGCCAACGGCTCCTCGACGTGCCAGAGCATTTCGGGCAGCCGCCCGATGGCTTCGGGGGTACAGTCGTATTCATGATGAATCGTGTGGCAGGCGTCGGCCACTTCGCGGGCGTACACGGACTCGTCGTATTTCGGGTAATGGCGGAACGTGACCGAAAAGGTCTGGATCGGTTCCGGGCAGATCGCGCTCATCAACGCCACGATCAGACTCGAATCAATGCCGCCGCTCAGGAAAACACCCTGGGGCACCTCGCTCATGCGGTGATCGCGAATGACGTCCTTGAGCAAGGATTCGAGCGCTTCGAGATTCTCTTCTTCGGAATGGGGCGACAAGCCGTTGAAGAGCGGCGTCCAATAGCGTTCAATGCGGACATTTCCGTCGTGAACCCGAAACCAGTGGGCCGGTTGCAGCCGCCGGATTTCCCGCCAGGGCGTTTTCGGACCCGGCACGTATTTGTAGGTGAAATAATCGAAGACCGCCAACGGATCCAACGTCAATTCAAGGTCCGGATCCAGCATGAGAGCCTTCATTTCGCTTGCAAAAGCGATCCCTCCGGCGTTTCGCCAATAATAGAACGGCTTGATCCCGAAACGGTCGCGCGCGGCAAAAAGCGTTTGCTCCTTCTCGTCCCAGATCGCGAACGCGAACATGCCCCGCAGGCGGCCCGCGCAATCCGTGCCGAATTCCTCGTAGGCATGCAGGATCGTCTCGGTGTCGCAACGCGTGCGATAGCGATGGCCGCGTTTTTCCAACTCGGCGCGGAGTTCAAGATGGTTGTAGATTTCGCCGTTGAACACAATCCAGCAGGAACCGTCCTCGTTGGCGATCGGCTGGTGTCCTCCCGCGAGATCCACAATGCTCAGGCGGCGTTGGCCGAGACCGGCTGGACCCTTCAGGTAGCAGCCGTCATCGTCGGGACCGCGATGCGACAGGGCCGTCATCATGTCGCGGATCAGACCTTCATCCACGGGACGCGCGGGATCAAACGATAATTTACCGCAGATGCCGCACATGCCCGTTTCGTCTCCCTCGATCGTCCGTTTATCCTACGCCAGAACACCCGTACTTCTCATACCAGGCAACACACTATAGCACGGCTCCTTGAAAAAATCATCGTCTGCTGGGCGTGAAAGTTGCGTTTCCACGGGAAAATACGGGAAAATAAGGTGTGGGCCTTTGGCCGTGGTCGAAAACAGTCGGAAGCAGTGCAGCGTGGGAATTTTGCACTCAAAAATCAGGGAAGGGTGAGTCATGTCAAGTGTAATGGATGAATACCGGAGCAAGCGCATCAGCGCCGATGAAGCCGCGGCCATGGTCAAGTCGGGCGACACCGTGGACTATTATGCGTTCAACGCGAGTTCGCAATATCTCGACGCGGCGCTGGCGAAGCGGGCCGGCGAGTTGGAAAACGTGACCATCCGCAGCGAACTCCGCCTTGCCCCCCCGATGCAGGTATTCATGGCCGATTCCTCCGGCAAGTCGTTCCGATTGAACTCGCTGTTCAAGGGACCCTTCGAAAACATCGTCCCCGACGCCTGCTGTTCGCCGATTCCTTCGCGTCTCGGTCATTATGAAACAATATTCCGGGCCGGCGACATGCACACGGATATCGCTTCCTTCATGGTCAGCCCGCCCGACGACGACGGTTACCTGTACTTTTTCCCGTCGCCGGCGCTGGCCAAGGCCGACGTGGACACGGCCAAATGTTTCATGGCCGAAATCAACGAGACGTATACCCCCTTCCGCGGCGATGAACACCGCCGCATCCATATTTCTGAGGTGGATTACATCATCGAGGGCGACAACCCGCCGGTTCTCGACATTCCAAGTCCGCCATCCACCGACACCGACGCCAAGATTGCGGACTTTGTCGCGCGCGAAATCCCAAACGGCGCCTGCATCCAGATCGGTTACGGCAGCGTGCCCAACGCCGTCGCCAACCTAATTGCCCATTCCGATCTCAAGGATTTGGGCGTGCAGACCGAAATGCTGCCGGAAGGCATCATGACGCTCTACGAGGCGGGCAAAATCAATGGCGTGAAGAAAGCCGTGGACAAGGGCTTGATTACGGCCAGTTTCGTGCTTGGCCCCAAGCGACTGGTGGAATTTGTGCGCGATTGCCCCGATGTGTACATGTGCACGGCCAGTTACACAAACAACCCGTGGATCATCGGACAACATGAAAATTTCATTTCGGTGAACGGGTGCCTTGAAGTTGACCTGTACGGGCAGGTCAATTCGGAATGCGTGGTCAACCGCACCATCAGCGGAACGGGCGGCCAGCTCGATTTCGTGCTGGGCGCGGGCATCTCGAAAGGCGGAAAGGCCATCCTTTGCACCCCCTCGACGTATACACGAAAGGACGGAACCGTGGTGTCGCGCATCGTGGCGTCGTTCGCGCCCGGCACGGTCGTGACCACCCCGCGCAGTTGCGTCCATTACGTCTGCACCGAATACGGCATCGTGAACCTGCGGGGACGCAACCTCTGGGAACGCGCCGAACTGCTTGCCGGCATCGCCCACCCCGATTTCCGCGAGGATCTCATCCACCAGGCCGAAACCTTGCTCCTGAAACACAAATAACGCCCCGGCGCGACCGTTTGGACAGTCTGTCTTGCATTCTGCCCGTACACACCCCAGGATCGCGAGAACGTCTCCGCCCACTCGAACGCGTAACGCCGAATTCCGATTCGTCTCAATTGACCATGTCAGTGCCGAATCGGAAATTCAGCCGCCCCCAGTAGAACTGGTGACTTGAGGAAGGCCAGAAGGTTCGTGCTCTTGCCCGTTATCGTCATCGTAATCGAGTCCTCAAATACTCATTTTTGAGTTATGTGATAATTTATTTGTATTGTATTTATAATATATTGCTACTATAATAACAACTTATTATAAGACATCGGGGTTCCCCCGCGGGGAATGACAATAAGTTCTCTTGAATAATCACGCAAGCGATCAAAGATGTCGTAACCCCTTGTTTCGATTACGATTACGCGCACGAGCACGAGAAATGCCGCCGGAACGGTGGAACCTGATGGATTCTCGCCGGCAAAGCTGGTGGTTATCTATGATTCAGCTCCAAACAAAGCGGCAATATAGACGCGGCCTCCTCGCCGTATTCCTGGCTCGCGGCTTACAGCCGGCCCACGAATCGCGACGCACGCGGTCAAATTGCCTCGAAGTATTTCTCATAGGCATGCGCGGGGAAGACGTGCGCCCGGCACAGCAGTTTGATGGGCAGGCGCATGAACCGCAGCAACGGGTAATACGTTGGATAGTCGTAAAAATACTTGTTGGGCGCGGCAAGAATCCGATCGAATTCCTCGCGGGAAAATCCCTGTTTCTTGAGACAGTAATTGACAAGTTCCTCGTTCTCAAAGAAGGGGATCGTCTGAAGGGCCTGGAGCGCCTCGTCGCGGGAAACGACGCCGGTCCGGACCTTGGCGGCCAGCTCGACGATGCGCCAGTCGAACCCGAACTTGTGGCGCGCGTAGTAATAGACGAGCGCGAACATCTCGTTGTCCATGTGGTGCTGGCCGGTGTCAATCCAACCGAAACGATCCGTCAGCAGTTTCTCGATTTTGTCGCCCGTGTCGTCGTAGTAGTTCGTGATGTTGACAATCCGGATGCCTTTAACAAGGCTCCAGTAGAGCATGTGGTGGATGTCCACGTTTTTAAAGTGAACGAGGGGTATGGCGCAGAAGCGTTTGATGAGCGCGCGGGTGTAGCGCGCGTCCATGTAGTTCCACGCGAGCGGCGTGATGCCTTCTTCGCGAAACGAGTGGCTGAGGATGATATACCGGACGTTTTCCTTCGCGGCCGTTCGATATAGCGCGCTGGCGATGCCGACGTCGTCGGTAAGGTCAATATAGGGCACGCAGGCGCGGATTGTGCAGTTCGTGAGTTCGCGCGACTCCGGCCAGTCCATGATGATCGTGTGCAGGTCCACATCGAGCGCGTCGCACACGCGGCTTAGATTCGTCTTGGCCGTCTCGGAATCCCAGCCGTTGTCGAAATGCACCGCGAGCGGGCGCAGATTCATGATCTCCTTCGTGTAATAAAGGCAATAGGAGGTGTCGCGCCCGCCGCTGACGCCGACAACGCAATCGTACTTGCGGCCCTTGCCGGCCTTGCGGATCTTGGCGGCGATTTCCTGCAAAATGCGCGCGCCTTCCTCGCCGGTGGGAAATTCCACGAGCAGACGGTCATGAATGTGGCAGTAGTTGCACACACCCTGCGCGTCGAACCGGATGCCCGGCACCGAAGCGTCCATGATGCACCGCGTACAAAGCTGGGTCGTCATTTTTCTCCTACAAGCGCGCCAACCGGGTGTCAACAATGCTCATCGGGTCTTTCGTGCGGATGTGTTCGGGGCGGAAATGGGCGCGGAGTTCCTCGTCCGTTGGATATGTGATCAAGACGGTCCGCCGCTTGCCGTAAAAAAGGAAAAACGCACCTGCCGCCACCGCCGACGCATGCCCCTCGTACACGGCCTGCGCCAGATGCGCGACACTCCCCGCGCCGCCGCAGGCAATCACGGGAATCGAAACCGCGTCCGCCACGCTTCGCACCAATTCGATGTCGTATCCGTCCATCGTGCCGTCGCGATCAATCGAAGTCAGGAAGATCTCGCCCGCGCCGTGTGCTTCCATGCGGAGCGCGGTTTCGACGGGATCGAGACCGGTAGCCTTGCGTCCCGCATGCGTGAATACTTCGCAGCGGCCGTCTGCATGCCGACGCACATCAATCGAAACCACCATGCACTGCCGTCCGAAACGGTCCGCGCCGCGCGCGACGAGATCAGGGTCCTCGATGGCGGCCGTGTTAATGACAACCCGGTCCGCCCCGGCCTGGAGCAATTCCCACATTCCGTCCACGGTTCGAATGCCGCCCCCCACGGAGAACGGCATGAACGATTCCCCGGCGATTTGGCGCACAACTTCAATCTGCGGACCACGCCGTTCTTCCGTGGCAATTATATCGAGCAGGATCAGTTCGTCCACGTTCTTGCCGTTGAACACCCGCGCGGCGTTGATCGGACACCCGACGTATTTCGGCGTGGTGAATTGAATGCTCTTCTCGAGTCCCCAACCGCGCAGCAACAGGACCGGGATTACGCGAACTTTATGCATGGGCGCACCGTTTCACAAAATTATGGACCACGCACAGGCCGTTCGCGTGGCTTTTTTCCGGATGGAACTGCGTGCCGAAGAGGTTGCCGCGCTCGACCGCCGAAACGAACGGCACAGCGTAATCGGTGCGCGCGAGAACGTCGTTTTCATCGCGGCATACGACATGGTACGAATGGGCAAAATAGAACGGCGCATCGCCCCGGATGCCGTTGAACAACGCGCTGTCGCGAAGCCGTTGGACATCGTTCCAGCCGAGATGTGGGATTTTCGCCGAACCGTCCGAAAACCGCACCGTCTCCGCGTCGAGCCAACCCAGTCCTTCGGTCTCGCCCTCCTCGCTCCGGCGCGCAAACATCTGCATACCAAGGCAAATGCCCAATACCGGCGTTTTGCCCTCGATTGCGCGCCGGTGAAGCACCGGCACAAGGCCGTGCTCGCGCAAGGTATTCATGGCTTGGTCGAACGAGCCGACGCCGGGCAGCACGATGCCGTCCGCGCGTTCCAAAGCGGACGCATCGGTCGTAACGACCGGTTCCGCGCCGACCTTCCGAAACGCGCGCGCGACGGAATCGAGATTTCCTATACCGTAATTGACGATCGCAATCATTGATGCAGCCAACGCCCGTCAACGCCTTGACGGCGCCTAGGCACAATGGTACCTTGGCTGCACGCAAAGGCGCAAATGAGACACTGCCGATCAATCGTATTTTGGACCGCTCTGCCATGCGGATTCGAGTTTGGAATCGCCTGGCCCGAACAGCCGTGCCCTGTTTCCCCTCTGCGTGTATCTACGTCATCTGGGGATCATGTGGTTTTCCGCAGATGACGCCGATACTCGCAGATATCGAACAGATGAATGGAATAAAGAGGAAAACGTGACTCCTTGCGGTATTGTGGTTTTATTGCAATTCTTTTGGACAGCACTGTTCCCCTATTATTTCATTCTTCCTTCAGCATCCTCAGTCGTTTGATTGCTATTTCGATGTCATACTGCGGCGTTTGTTGCCTCTTCTTGATAAAGCCGTACAAAAGCACGATTGAATCGCCGTAAAATCCGAATAAGATGCGCGCCATGCAGCCGTGCGACAAATCGCCGCGAACTTCCCAAGGACCGTGTCCCAACGGACGACAAACCGGAAGCCCAATTGACCAACCGAACTCTACCTTCTACGCATCTTTCCCGATAATCCGGCGATCATCGCCGTCCAGGTTCTTCAACCATACACGCACAGGTTCATCACCGCTCTACACGGCAAAAAATCGTGCCGTTATCTTCTTGAGCCGAATCATCGGCCCCCAGCACGCACCATTAATGAGGGGTCAACGGCTTTCCCCGTCGAATCCGGTCTGGGCTGATCGCTTCGCCGGACCTTGTCTGACGGGACGAATAACGTCAGACATCCACCCATCTTGACAGCGTCCATGCGCCATGTTACCTTGGATTGGCGCATGGGCGACAATGGAGGCGCTTGCCTTGTCCGATCCGAAAAGACCGCGTTTATCGGTCATCATCCCGACGCTTGACGCGCACCGCGATGGCGCCGTGCCGAGGCTGGTCGAAAGCATCAGGCGGCAGACCTTCCGCGATTTCGAGTTGTGTCTAGTCAAAGGCGTCTCGCCGCAGGGCAAGGCAATCAACAAGGGCGCGGACCAGACCCACGGGGACATTCTCCTCATCCTCGACGACGACAGTCGTCTCGCGGACGAAACGGTTTTCCAGCGGCTAATCGAAACGCTCGATGCGGACGCATCCATCGGAATGGCCGGCGCCAGCATCGTCGTCGCCCCGGACGCCTCCCCATTTCAACGCCGCGCGGCGGAAGAGTTCCCGCGATTCAACACGCCCGTCGTGGACCGCGTCACGGACAGCGATTTCGCGTGCCACGGCTGTTGCGCCATTCCGCGCCGCGTATTCGAGCAAATTGGACGGGAGCGCGAGGATTTGCTTCGTGGACTCGATCCCGATTTGCGCGTTCGGATTCGCGCGGCGGGCTATCGCGTCGTCCTCGCGCCGAATGCGCGCATCCATCATCCGCTGCCGGACGGTTGGCGCAGCCTGTTGCGGACTTTTTTCCGCAACGGCTACGGATCCGCCTACGCCCGTAAGTTCCATCCCGACAGCGTCTTTGAAACCGGCGAAACGCTGGACGATTCCGGTTTTCAACCCAAAACGTCGCTACCGTATCGCATGGCCCGCTTTCCGGTCCGGTTGGCGCAAGCGTTGGCGCGCGGGCAATGGATGCGGTTCGTGGCGTATTGCGCCTATGCGTGCGGATATGGGTGGGGCATGGCTACCGCGCGGGAGAACGCCGTTGGCAGCGGGTCCTAGCGCCAAGCGGCTGATCAAGCGCGCGGCCAAACGCGCCATCCGCGCCGCCGGTTTATGCGTGCGTGGAACCGGTCCGCGCATCCTCACCTACCACAGCGTGGGCGCGCGAACACACGACATGAACGTCGCGCCGCCCGATTTCGCCGCGCAGATGGAGTGGCTTGCGAAAAACGCCCGCATCGTCTCCCTTCGCGACGCCGCCAACGGACGCGACGGCGTCGCCATCACCTTCGACGACGGCTATCGCGACAATGTGACGAATGCCGCGCCTGTTCTCCAAAGACTTGGCCTGCCCGCGACCTTTTTCATCGTAACGGGCCGCATGGGCGGCGTCATGGTTCCAGACGAAGATCCGGCCACCGGCGCGATCATGACGTGGGAGGAGGTCCGCGAACTCGTTCGGGCCGGTTTCGACATCGGCGGGCACACCGTGACGCATCCGCACTTGGCCCGCCTTGGCGAAGAGGAACAGCGCCGCGAAATCCTCGACTGCGCACGCGCCATCGCCGAACAATTGGGGCAAAGGCCCGAGGCCTTTGCCTATCCCTACGGTTCCGTCGCCGACTACAACGAGGTCTCTGTCCGCCTTGTTCGCGAAGCGGGATTCCAATACGCCGTGTCGAACCGGTATGGCGCGAATCCGCCGGGATGCGACCGTTGGACCCTGCGCCGGATCTGGATTGACGGCACCGATTCGTTGGAAACGTTTCAGGCCAAAGTCGCCGGTCGTCTCGACGCCTTCGCCCTGCTCGATTCGCCGGCCGGCATCGCGTTGCGCCGCGGCTTGAACCGCGCGTTGGGCATACGATGATTCACGGAAAGCGGCACACGGCGCATTGCGGTCCGGTATTGCCATCGTGTAACGTGATCCCGATACAAGGAAGATCGTGAATGATCGCACTGATGTGCTGCATCATGGCCGTGTCGCACGGCATTGAAATCAAGGCGCCGGATTCGGGGTACGATCGCGCGATTCAACCGGATCGGGCGTGGGAACGGGTCGGCCGGGATCTGCTCTACAATTTCCGCAACATGTACCAGCCGTGCGTGGTCGAGCGGCCCGGCGAATCCCATCCTTACCGGATGTGGTTCTTCGGCTGGGCAAGCGCGGACACCAATCCCGGTGAGCCGGGTTGCGACGCCATCTATCACGCGCGTTCCCGGGATCTGCTGGCGTGGGAGGTCCTCGCGAAAGACGGCGGCTGGGACACGGACATGAAACCGGAGCAATGGAAAGCGGTGTTGTCCGCCAGCGATCGTTATTACGATTGCTGGCACAACGGCGACCCGTCCGTCGTGTGGAAAGAGGGGCGCTACTATATGGCCTACAGCGCCACCAGCGGCATCCATCGCAAGAAAGACCATGCGCACCTCGAAGGGATGTTGCTTTGCATCATGGGCGCAACTTCCCCGGATGGCATCCATTGGGAGAAGACCGAACAGCCGTTGCTGATCGAGCCCAAGGAAACGCAGGACGCGCCGGATTCGGACCGCATTTGCGACTTCCACCGCCCGTCGCTGATGTGGGACGGCGGACGCTGGAAACTCTGGTTCGACTACTGGGCGCCGCCGAACGGCGTGTGCATGGGATATGCCGAAAACACGGGCGATTTTTCCGCGCTGGACGGTTTCAAGATCACGCACGATCTGAAAACGCCGCTCATTCTCAACTGGCCCAATCCCGCCGTCGTGAAGGCGAAAGGGCGCTACTACAGTTTCGCCGATCCACCGGGATACCCGCCGAAGGTTGCGTCCTCGCCCGAAGGCCGAAACTGGTCCACGCGCGCCCTGTGCGAGGCCGTATCGGACGACGGCCTGCGCTGGCGAATCGTCGGCTACATTCCCCCTGACCAGGATGCGGCGGCCAACCATGTCCCGCAGCCGCTTGTACAAGGCGATTGGCTTTATCTCTTTTATGCGACCCAGCGCGGCGGCGAACCGCAATACGACTATCGTTACGATCGCATTCGCGCGATGCGACGGAAACTTTCGCCCTAATCCGGCATATAGCAAATACGGCACCCCATGTTTTCGATGAAACGACACAACAAGAAGGATGGCGCCGGACACATGAGCATCCGCATGGCGTTTATCGGATTTCAGCATCCCCACATTTTCGGACTCTACCAACTGGCGAGGCAACGCGAAGACATCGAAATCGTCGCGGCATGCGAGGAAGACGAGGCGACGCGCGCCAGCCTGCCCGGGCAAGGGATCACCGTCACACATGATTCCTACCGGCAAATGCTGGAGAACACGCCTTGCGACGCCGTCGCCTGCGGCGATTGGTTTGCCATCCGCGGATCGCGGATTATTCAGGCCATGGAACGCGGCCTGCATGTGCTGGGCGACAAGCCCCTCTGCACCGCGATGAACGAATGGGAACGCATCGCCGCGCTGGCGCGCGGGGGACTGCGCGTCGGCTGCATGCTCGACCTTGGCGATCTCGGCCCGTACTTGACCCTGCGCAAACTGATCCTCGACGGAAGGATTGGCGAAGTCCACACCATTCAGTTCTGGGGCCAACATCCCTTGCTCCACGGCAGGCGTCCGGCATGGTATTTCGAACCGGGCCGGCACGGCGGCTCGCTCAACGACATCGCCGTCCATGCGATCGACATCGTTCCGTGGATGACCGGCCGCACGATTGCGGCCATCACGGCGGCCCGCGCATGGAACGCGAAACTCAAGGCGCATCCCTGCTTCCAGGACGGCGCAGCCCTCATGCTCGAACTCGACAATGGCGGCGTGGTCCTCGGCGACGTCTCGTATCTCAGCTCCGACGCCCACGGCTACACCATGGATCCGTACTGGCGGTTCACGATTGCCGGCACGGACGGCGTCGTCGAAACCTGTTGCAACGCCCGGCGCGCGACCCTGTGGCGCCACGATACCCCCGAACCGATCGAGGAAACGGTCCTGCCCAACCGGCCCGGCGCCTATCTCGACGCTTTTCTCGCCGACATCGCCGGCACGCCCATCCCCGATGCCCTCGACACCAACCGGGTTCTGCACAGCACCCGCCTTGCGCTGTTGGCGCAACAGGTGGCGGAAACAGGCCTATATCCCTGCCGTTTGTGATGTGCCCCCGCAAACAGGATGGGCCTCGGCAACAAAAAGGCCTCTCCCCGAACAAGCGAACATCGGACGGATCCGGCGGATCCGGCGAATCCGGCGAATCCACGCAGCGGCCCCGATCCGCCTGCAAAACGATTGACATCGGCGCGGCGTTATGCCATAATGTTAGGCATGGCTAACAATTATAGCATGGACTAACAATCATGCCGGACATCACGCTCAGCGAAAGTTTGGAAGATTACCTCGAAACGATCGTCCACGTTCAGCAGGAACGCGACAGCGTGCGATCGCGCGACATTGCCTCCGAGCGGGGCGTTTCGACGGCCTCCGTGACAGGAGCCTTGCGGGCGCTGGCGCGGCGTGGTCTGATTGACTACGAACCCTATGGGACGATCATGCTCACGTCCGAAGGGCGCCGCCTCGGACGTCAAATTCTGGGGCGCCACAACGCCCTCCGCGATTTCCTGGAAAATCGCCTGGGCATACCCCGCGTGAAGGCCGCGGCGGCGGCATGCCGAATGGAACACGCGATTCCCGCCGACATTATCGGGAAAATGCTTGCCTTGTTCGATCGTATGGCGCAATGTCCGCTGGCCGCGCCGGAGGGGAATGAAACAGCCTCCCGGGGAAAAAAGACTCCGGCTTGTCCTCTGGCGGGAACATGGTTTGCCCGGGACGCCAATCCGGGGACATGCAACGAAATTCGGTTGGAAGCAAGAAAACGATGAACCGCGCCCTTCTGGAAATGGAAACCGACAGCACGCTGTGCCGGACCGCCGACGATCTGCGGCGCATCACGGCCCACTGCGCGCGGATACTGGCCGAGGCCAGCGTGGAAACCACCGGGCAAAAGCCCGGCCGGCCTTGCCGCAATCCCGACTGCGCCTGCCGTCAACTCCTCCGTTCCACCCTCCTCGACACGATTTCCGTGCTGGACGACACGCGGCGCAACTTCAAGTCGAAGCAACTGGCGGCATTGCGCCATAAACTGACGGAGGTGCTGGCGAACCACACATAAAATTCGCAATTGAAGCGTGTTCTACGGTTCGAATCGAAGGTCGAAAAGTGAGGACACGTCCGGCGCCGGTTCCAGGCATGAACCGGCGTGGACGTGTCCTCTTAGTTTTTTGGAAAAACGGCGACAACAAAAAAGGAAAATGGAAAATGAACACACGCAAGACAGGATTTACCCTCATCGAATTACTGGTCGTGATAGCCATCATAGGCATCCTGGCGGCGATACTGCTGCCGGCGCTGTCGCGGGCGCGCGAGTCGGCGCGGCGCGCGAGTTGCGCGAACAACCTTAAGCAGATGGGCGTCGTATTCGCCATGTACGCCAACGAAAACCGGGCGCAAAAATTTCCGCCGCGAAAAGTCTTCAACTGCGACGGCAGCCTGTCCGCGACGATGATTTTCAACGGAATCGCGGTAATTCCTGAATACCTGGCGGACGTCAATGTCGTCTGGTGCCCGTCGTGGGGCGCGCAGACGGATCCGATGGCCCGTTACGACCGCTCGAAAGGCAACGGCGACGGCATTATCGCACCCTGCGAAGTCGTAAAGGAGCCATACGACTACACAGGTTGGGCGCTGACCGACGATGTGAATATCCTCGGCGCGGCGAAACGGGGCCAGGAAGGCAGCGGACCGGGAGGACGCTGGGAAGAAGCCGAATACCAGGATACGCCTTGGGGCGAATTGGCGGCCGCCAACGCCGGCTCCGGCGCGCCCGGACGCGCAAGCGACGAGGATTTTACGGTGTCGCTAGCCCATGCCGGCACGCAGGGCGGCGGCGGCAACACGATGTACAGGCTTCGCCAGGGCATCGAACGCTTCTTCATAACGGACATCAACCATCCAGCGGCGACCGCCGAGGCGGCCAGCGTCATACCGGTCATGTGGGACCACATCAGCACAAGCACGGCCGATTTTTCACACGTTCCCGGCGGCGGCAACGTGTTGTACATGGACGGGCATGTGGAATTTCTTCGATACCCGGCGGAACGGTTCCCCATGACTCCCGACAGCGCACGGATTTTCGGGCGTTACGACCGGCCTTTCGACGGTTTCTGAGTCTTCGTTTACCTGTCTGCTCCGGCGCGTTTTTTGGCATTACGCCGGATCTATGGTATGCTGGCATGCGCTGTTTCAGTGGGAACGGCAGGCGCTAAACATGGGCCAAACATGGCGTAAGGAGAGCAGTGATGGGAAACGAACACAACCCGGGATTGACGCGCAGGGATTTCGCAAAGGTGTCCGCGGCGGCGGGCTTCGCGATTTTGTCAGGCACGGCGCAGGCCGCCAAGGACAAGAGCAACCGCGACACGCTGAAGGTCGGCCTGCTCGGATGCGGCAACCGAGGCACGGGCGCCGCAATCAACATGCTGGAAGGGAAGAACAACGTCAAATTGATTGCGATGGCGGATCTCTTCGAGGATCGCCTGAAACACTCGCGGCGGCAAATCTCCGAACACAAAAATCCGGAAGTCAAGAACCGTTGCCAAGTCAAGGACGACCTGTGTTTCATCGGATTCGACGCCTACGAAAAAATCCTGAAAACGGACATAGACATTCTGATCGAAGGCACGCTGCCCTACTGCCGTCCGAAACACATTGCGGCGGCCGTAGAGGCCAAGAAACACATTTTCACCGAGAAACCGGTTGCGGTGGATCCGGATGGCATCCGCGTCGTATTGGCGGCGGCGGAAAAGGCCGCGGAACTGAAACTGTCCATTGTCGCGGGCACGCAACGCCGGCATCAGAAGGAGTACATCGAGACGATCAAGCGCATCCACGACGGCGCGATCGGCGACGTGTTGGCCTTGCGCGCATACTGGTGCGGGGGATTGCCGTTTGCGTACGATCGCAAGCCGGGCTGGAGCGACCTTGAATACCGCATTCGCAACTGGTACGGACAATGCTGGGTGGCCGGCGACAACATCGTCGAGCAGCATGTGCACAACCTCGACATTTGCAACTGGGTCATGAACGCCCATCCGATCCGCGTATTCGCATCCGGCGGGCGCACGTGGAAACCAAAGGAAGAAAAGTATGGCGACATTTATGATCATTTCGACTGCGATTTCGAATACGAGAACGGCGTCCACATGACGAGTTTCAGCCGCCATTGGCAGAAGTGCGCGGACGGCGTTTTCGAGGATGTGGTCGGCACGAAAGGCCGCAGCAATTGCACGAGCATCGGCGACTGGAAACCCGAAGGCGGCGAGAATCCGTATATTCAGGAACACATCGATCTCGTGAAGAGCATAACGGGCGAAGGGCCGTATCTGAACGAGGGCGTGCAGGTCGCCGAGTCCACCATGACAGCGATCATGGGCCGTATGTCGGCGTACACGGGCCAGGTTCAGGTGTGGGGAAAGGCATTGAAAACCGACCTGAAACTGGTGCCGGAGGTACTCGATTTCTCGAAACCCTATCCGCTGGGTCCGGTGCCGGCCCCGGGCGGAATGGCATGAGCGCGGAAAGCAACAAGGAGGCTTTGATATGAATAGACGCAACTTTATGACGGCGTGCGGAGCGACCGCGGGCGCGGCCGCATTTTTCAAGTCCATGGCGGCGATCGGGGCCGTTCCGGGCGACAAGCCCTTCGCGAAGGCGAAACTGCGCATGTCGGCGCCGCTGGACTGGTTTCCCGGCGCCAATCCCCCGGAAAAGATCAAGGCGGCGGCCCAGTGGGGCTTGCCGGCATACGAGTGGCTCGGCGCCGGCGGCGATGCCGATGCGCTGCGCGCCGCGGCGGAAGAATGCGGCATGGAGCTGAGTTGTACCGGCGGTTGCGGCCGCATCGGGCCGGGCACGATGGTCAAGAAGGAAGACCACGACGAGGTGGTCAAACATTTCAAGGAACGCGTGGCGTTCGCGAAGAAGGCCAAGTGCAGGCATCTCGTCGGTCTGAGCGGAAACACCCGCACCGACGTTTCCGTCGAGGAACAGACCGAAAACGTCATCAAGTGCCTGAAACGCCTCGCGCCGATCGCCGAGGACAATGATGTCCTGTTGTGCTGCGAGGCGCTCAATCCGCTCGTGGACCACAAGGGCTACTTCCTCACGCGTACGGACCAGACGATGGCGATCCTGAAGGAAGTGAACAGTCCGAACGTGAAAATGCTGTTCGACATCTACCACCAGCAAATCACGGAGGGCAACGTCATTCGCAATTTCACGGAGAACATCGCCAACATCGGGCATTTCCACGTGGCCGACAATCCCGGACGCAAGGAACCCGGCACGGGCGAACTCAACTACAAGATCATTTTCCGGAAAATCGCGGAAACGGGCTACAAGGATTTTGTCGCCCTCGAATGCGGACATTCGACGAAGAATTACGAGGACACGCTGAACGCGACGCTGGCCTGTCTCGATTTCTAAGAGCGTGTTTTATAAATCGTTTGAGCGCTTGATGTAGGACAGGTTGTCCAGCCTGTCGTTCATAATAGCGTGGAAAACACGCAATAAACAGATGGGTCGGTCTATCCCGCGAACTTTTGAAACGCGATCCAAAGTTCCGGAAAATTGGCTGAAAAAAGGCCGCGCCGTGTGCGCGGCCTTTTCCTCACAAGGAGGTTCGATCATGCGAATAGCGCACATAGAATTGTTCGACGGCTCCGCTGTTTATGCGGTGCAGCAAACCGACGGACGCCTCGCGCGCGCCGAAGGCAATCCCATGACGGGCGGCCTTGTCGCTACGCGGGAAATGGTCGAACCCAAACGATGGCTGCCGCCCATCGAACCGCGTGCGATCCTTTGCATCGGGCGCAATTACGCGGAGCATGCCGCCGAGGGGGGCGCGCCGCCGCCGGAATTTCCTATTCTTTTCATGAAGAATCCCAACGCCGCCATTGGCCATGAGGCGCCCATTCGCCTGCCGCGGGTCTGCGGGGATGAGGTGGATTATGAGGGCGAATTGGTCGTCGTGCTGAAGAAGGCGGCATTGAACGTGCCCCGCAACGCGGCCCTGTCGTATGTGCTCGGCTACACCATCGGCCACGATGTGTCGGCGCGCGTGTGGCAACAGCACAAGGGCGGTTCGCAGTGGTGCCGGGGCAAGAGTTTCGACACGTTCGCGCCCATGGGGCCGGTGCTGGTCACGGCCGATGAAATTCCCGATCCGTCCGGTCTCTCAATTCGCACGACAGTCAACGGGCGCGAAGTCCAGAAAAGCACAACGGACAAAATGATCTTCGACGTCCCCGCGCTGATCAGTTTTCTCTCGCAGGACACCACGCTGCTCCCCGGAACGGTCATCATGACCGGCACGCCCGAAGGCGTCGGCTGGGCGCGCGCGCCGAAATTGACCCTGCGTCCCGGCGATCGGGTGAGTGTCGAAATCGGTCGCATCGGCTGCCTGTCGAATCCCGTCATGGCGGCCTGACGGCGAGAAAATCGAGTAGGGGGGGGGGTTGCCCCTCTCCCCCTCTCACACCACCGGGC